>JBMFXK010000117.1:2254-7985 GCA_049964315.1 Clostridia bacterium
GCGCCATCGGTCCCACCGCGTCATAGGTCCACGACAGCGCCATGATTCCCTGGACGCTGAGCCGCCCGTGAGTCGGCTTGAGCCCCGCCACCCCGGTCAGCGCCGCGGGAATCCGGATCGAGCCTGCCGTGTCGGTACCCAGGGCGGCCCATGCCAGCCCCGCGGCCAGGGCAGCAGCCGATCCCCCGCTGGATCCGCCCGTGGTGCGGGTCAGATCCCAGGGATTCACGGTCGGCGGGCAGGTGATGCCAAAAGCCAGCTCCCGCGTGTGAGCCTTTCCCACTACCACCGCCCCCGCACGCACGAGTCGGTCTACGACCGGCGCATGCCGCACCGGAACCCAGTGATATGCCGGAGACCCGCCTTCGGTGGGAAGGTCCTGGACGTCAATCAGGTCCTTCACGGCCAGCGGTACACCCGCCAGCGGCCCCGCGCCCGGGACGGCGGTGTCCAGACCGGGCGAGAGCCTACGGTAGGCGTGCACGCGCGGTTCAACCGTCGACAGCCGTTGCCGGACCGTGTGGAGGAGGGCGTCCGCCGGCAGCCGTCCCTCGCCGATAAGCTCCAGCGTCCCGACCAGATCCGGCAATGAGTCATAGCGGACCACGATCCCACCCCTTCACAGCGCCTGGTGCGTCAGCCGACAGTCATCGTCCCGAAGCGAAACCTGTCCGAGCCCGGCTTTGGCGGCTGCTGCGGCGACGGAGGCTCCGGGTCACCGTGCGGCGTCCAGACCGGTCCCTCGCCGCCGTTCTTCGAGCAAGCTTAGCACCAGGGCGATGGCAAAGCCGACCAGGAGCCAGACGCCGAGAGCTGTCCACGCTACGGAATAACGGTGCGTGTGGTCCACCACGGAGCCGAATAGCGGAGGGTACAGAGCCGAGCCCAGGAAAGCGGCCGATCCGGTCCAGCTCATCGCCCGCCCGGCCCGCGCGGCGCCCACCCGTTCTCCCGCCCACGTGAGCGAAAGCCCGTTCCACCCGACACCGCCGACCCCCAAAAGCCAGAGGATGGGCACGACCAGGAGACCGGGAGCATGGGACGGCAGTCTGCCCACCACGAACGCCATCACACTCGCCAAAAGCGCCAGCCCGGCGATCACCGGGCCCCGCCGGTGGATGCGGTCCGACCACCACCCAAGCCCGATGCGGCCCATGCCGCCGCCCACTTGGATGAGGGCCAGCCCGAGGCCGGCGGCGCCGATCGACCAACCCTCCCGGACCTGCAGGTTCGTGATCATGAAGGCCAGGGCCGAGTACTGCGCGGAGACCAGGATGAGGGCCACGGCCATCGGACCCCACATGCCCGACAACGATCCGGATCCACCCCTCTGCGCCACCGGTCGCCGCCAGCGCGGCATGGCCAGCAAAAACAATCCGCCGGCCACGGCCAGCAGGGCCGCAATGCCGAACCAGACCCGGTGCAGCCCCACGCCCGCCACGAAAATCGGCAGCAGCGCGGCCGCCAGCGCGGATCCCACCGGCACGCCGGTCTGGCGGATCCCCATCACCAGCCCGCGCAGACGCTCGTCAAATGCACCGAAGATGGTCCGGGCGCCGGAGCTGGGAAAGCTGGCCAGGAAGACGCCCAGGAGCGCGAGGCCGCCCAGCCAGAACGTGAACGTGGTGACGAGGGACAACAGCACCGCCACCACGACGGCCAGGCTCGTCCCCCAGAACAGCACCCAGCGCGGACCGGGCCCGTCGATCACGAGGCCCGACAGGATCTGCCCTGCCACCACGCCGATGGACATGGCGCTCACCAGGAGGCCCATCTGAGCCAGGCTCAGGTGAAGATCCTGGCGCACGAAAACCGCCAGGACGGCCACGCCCTGCTGGCACAGCGACATGCCCACCTGCGAGAAGGTTGCCAGCCCGAGAAGCAGCCAGGGAGCCCCTGCGGCTGCGGCGGTCGGCTCCCGCTTGCCGATCAATAAACCGCCCCCCGGACGAGTTGTCCGCCACGAGGCGGCATCGTCCCCATCATACCCGTGCGGCCCGAAACACGAGAAGCGGCCGCCTCCAGGGCGGCCGCGCATCGATGCTGCCGGACAGTCTTACGGCCGGCGGATGGACGCCATCCGGACCAGGACCCAGGCCACCAGCGCCCAGACCGCCATGGCCACCAGCGTGTACAGCTCCACCCGCGGCGTTACGGCCGATGTGGGTGCGGTGTACCCGAAGATGCCCACAAACGGATACGCAAACGGCCAGCTCACGGCGTAGATGAAGTGGACAAACGGATTGGCGGCGTTCGCGCCCAGCAGGGCAAACACGAACCTAAAGGCCAGGAACACCAGCAGGATGGCCTCCAGGATGTGAATCACGCGCACCAGGATCAAAGCCGGGGACGGCATCGGTGTCCGTCGGTACACTGTCGGTGTGGACCGGCTCTGTGTGTTCCTCCTCATCATGGCTCCAGCGTCGCTCTTCCACCTCTGTCTCCCCTTTCGGCGCCTCGCGCCTCGAAATATCGGAGCCGCGTCACAGTCCGCCCGGATGCCGGTGCGGGCTCCGGAGCGCCTCTCCTGTTTACAGACTTCGCAGCGGGGCGTGATTTCCCGCGTGCGTTCTCTTGCACCGCCGAACGGTCTCGTTTCAGTCCTGTCCGCATATTCATTCCCCGGCTGGACTCATAACTTCCGGCGCGAAGTTGCCGAACTTTTCCGTTGTGGACAGCGGTGGAGAACCCTCATCGCGGAAAGGAGACCTATGACTCGTGAAACCGAGAGGGCGCTCATCGCCGGTGCTGTCGGCACCGGTGCGCTCACGCTGGTGCTGGCGCTGGCCCCGTCGCTGGGATCCCCGGCGCTGAACTTCCCACTATGGGACGGCACCTTCTTTACGATGAATCTGACCTGGGCGGTGATCCTCGGCTACGGTGTGCATTTCGCCATCGGCATCTCGCTGGCGATGCTATTCCAGCGCACCTTCCAGTCGCGCCTGCCAGGAGAGGCGTGGCTGCAGGGCGCCGTATACGGGTTCTTCATCTGGCTCGCCCTGATGGTGGTGGGACTGCCGCTGTTTGACCTGCTGGATCCCTTGGCCGCCAACGGCCTCTTGCCGTCTCCCGGGTTCTTTGCCCTGGGGCTCGGTGCGACCGCACCGGTCATGCTCCTGGTTGCGCACCTGATCTACGGGGCCGTGGTGGGATCGCTGGCGGGGCGTGTCCCGCACCGCGCGCTGGCCAGACTCTAGCGGCGACACGACTATGCACCCGCCGCCGGATACAGTCCGGCGGCGTTTTCCGTGTGCGTGATTTCATCCCCTCCGGAACATTCCGTTACGATGAAGGCGGCCGCACTCACGCGCTGGCCGGGACGACGAAGGAGGCGCAGCCCCCAACGTGAGACACAGCGCCGCCCTGTGGGAGATCGGGTGAGCGTCGGGCGTCAGGTGGCACGCGCCACCGGCCTTATCATCTTCATCACCCTGGTCAGCAAGTTGACCGGATTTTCCCGCACGGTCGTGCAGGCGTACGCGTTTGGCGCCAACTGTCAGACGGATGCGTTCGTCGCCGCCACGGTATATCCGAGCCTGCTCTTTGCGGGCATCAACGGCGCCATCACCACGACGTTCATCCCGCTCTACACCGAAATTAAGGAACGACGCGGCCGCGAGGCCGCCGTCCAGTACACCAACACGTTGTTCACGGTGCTGTTCGCCGCCCTCATCATCCTGGAGGTTGTGGGCATCGTGCTGGCCGGCGTCATCCAGCCCCTGTACCTTCCTGGCTGGGTGGGACAGTACTGCGGGGGCGAACCGAAGCTCCTGCTGACGCTGCAGCTCACCTGGGTGATGCTGCCGGCCCTTATCTTCATGGGACTCTCCGGCGTGCAGGCCGGCATTCTGCAGGCCGAGAATGATTTTGCCTGGCCGGCCGGTATCGGGATCCCGCAGAACTTCCTGTTCATCGCGGCGATTCTGCTCATGGAGCAGCATTACGGCATCTTTGCCGCCGCAGTCGGCACCCTGGTGGGCGGCATGTCGTACGTGATCTGGCTGGCCATCCCGCTCCGAACCCGCCACGGGTACCGCTATCAGATGCGCTTCACCCTGCAGGATCCCGAATTGCGGCGTATGGGGCGCATGGTGATCCCGGTTTTCCTGTCCACGTTTGTGGGACAGGCCGGCTACATCGTCGACCGCATTCTGGCCACCTCCCTGAAAGCCGGGAGCGTCACCGCCCTGCAATACTCCTCCCTCGTCAACAACACCGTCCTGGGCCTGTTTGTGACGGCGCTGGTGACCGCACTCTATCCCACGCTCTCGCGCTACATCGCCCAGCAGGACGTGGCCGGCTTCGTGGCGGCCAACCGGCGCTCGCTCGCACTCCTGACGGTGGTCACCATGCCCATCACCATCGGGGTCATCGTGCTGCGCACTCCGCTCATCGCGGCCATCTACCAGCGGGGGGCGTTCACGTCCGCGGCGACCGGGGCCACGGCCTTCGCCCTGGCGTACTTCTCGGTGGGTCTGGTGGCGCTTGCCTACACCTCGCTCCTGCCCCGCGCGTTCTTCGCGCTCCAGGACACCCGCACGCCGACCACCTACGGCATGGTGGCCGTCGCTGTCAACATCGTGGCCGACCTGCTTCTCGTGCATCCCCTCCGACAGGGCGGACTGGCCCTTGGAACCTCCATCGCGCAATGGGCCCTGGCTGCCTTCCTGCTGGTCCAGCTGCGCCGGCGCATAGGTCCACTGGGGGGCGGCCGGCTCGCCCTCACGTTCGCCAAGTCCCTCGTTGCCTCCGTGGTGATGGGGGTGACGGTGTGGGCGCTGTTTCGCTACACACTGCGCCTGGTTCCCCCGCACGCGACCCTGCTCGGCATCACGCATCTCTTTGTCATCATGCTGGTCGGAGCGGGCCTCTATGGCCTCCTGGTGTGGTTCTTCCGGATTGAGGAAGTGGGCTATCTGCTCACCCTCCTGCGCGAGGGCTATCGCCGCATCTCGCCGTCCACCCGGCCGCTGGCCTGAGCCGCATCGGCCGCGCGACGGATGCAGCCGGCGGCGATTGCCGGTATAACCGAAGCAGGAAACCCCCGAAGGGAGCGCCATGCGCCAGCAGGACGATCCGGTGAGCATTCTCCACACGGTGGCCGCCACCTTGAATCAGGTGCCGGACGTCCGCGTGGCCATGACCCGCATCCTGCCGCGGCTGACTCGGGCGCTCGGTCTCCACACGGCCTGGATGTTCCTGTTCGAGCCCGGCGGCACCGAGGTGGCGGACGTCGCGTACACTGGCCTCCCTCCCGCCCTGCGCGAACATCGTGCCCGCCCGCTGCGGGACGGAACCTGCCACTGTCAGGACAGCTTCCGGGCCGGAGAACTCACTCGCGCCGTCAACATCGTCCGGTGCACGCGCCTGCAGCGCGCCACCGGAGACCGGGGTGGCCTCGTCTTTCACGCGTCCGTGCCGCTGCTCTCCAAGGACCGCCGACTCGGGATTCTGAACGTCGCCAGTCCCGGCCGGGAACTGTTTTCGCAGGACGTGCTGCGGGTCCTCTCGGCGGTGGGGCAGCAGGTGGCGGTGGCGGTGGAGCGGAGCGGGCTGTTCCGCGAGGCGTCCAGGCGGGCAGAGCTGCTCGGACAGCTGGAGCAGGCGTCCGCCCGCCTGCACCGGCTGCACCGTGACGCGGACGTGGCGCGCGAGGTGGTGGAGACGCTCACCGGTGCGTTCGGGTTCCGCACAGCCGCCCTGTTTGTCCGCACCGGGGCCTCGTTCGTGC
>JBMFXK010000118.1:0-7978 GCA_049964315.1 Clostridia bacterium
GGCGTGATTTAGAGGGGGCCGCGGGGTCTCCTGGACGTCTCAGTGACGCGCCGCCGGCGTCTCCGCGCGGTCCGCTGGGCGTCCCGGATGGCTGGAACTGCGCGGGTGGACCGACACCGGTTGGAATCACCGGCAGGCGGGGCACAGCCCCTCGGCCATAAAGGTCCAGTGCTCGACCGCCCACCCGGGCGGCGTCACCTCCACCAGCCAGGCGCGATCGTCCCAGTGCGGAAGATCCTCGATGGCGCCGCAGACACGGCAGCGGATGTGCTGATGAGGTTCGGTGCGCAGGTCGAATCTGCGCCCGCTTCGATCGTCCACCACCCTCACACGGCCGTGTTCCTGCAGCACCGCCAGGGTGTTGTACACAGTCGCGAGCCCCACACCGGGGAAATGCACGGTGACGGCCTGATAAATATCGTCCGCGGTGGGGTGCGACTGGCCGCCGAGTGCCTCCAGCACGGCAAGCCGCTGGGGCGTGACGCGAAGCCCCGCCTCGCGCAGCAGCCGTACGCTGTCCTGTGTCACCCCGATCGCCATTGGCCTCCCCTTCCCATGGCGGCTGACTTGCTCCGCCATCGCCCGCTGACACGAGACCGCTCTCCACCGGCCCGGTCCGGTCCGATTAGGATGTCTCCCGCAAGTCGGCAATAAGCTCACGCACGGTCTCCCCGCTCACCACGGTGCGGGCCTGGTAGCGGTCGTGCTCGACCGCCATCTCCACGGTCCCGCCCGCCTCCAGCGCCATTAAGCCCCGCTCCCCGAGCGGGATGGTGAGGTAATGGATGGAGCTGGTCTTGTCGTCGGTGGAGCGGCCCGGTTCCGCCTCGCAGGCAAACCGCTCCCCATCGATGATCAGGACGACATGCTCCTCCGCTCCGGTGAGGCGTTCCAGCACGGCGGGAATCTGCGAGGAGTCGGGAATCTCGATGAAGAGCGTGGCGGCCAGCGCCAGCCCCTCTGGTATCATCTCGTTGTAAACGTCCAGTTCGCGTTGGCGCAGCGTCCGCTCGGTAATGTGCTCGGCGCGGAGCATCTCCTGGGTCTGATACCAGAGCGTCCGGTGATTCTCAAACAAGATCGACACCAGATCCCCCAGCTGAACCCGGCGCGCGTTCTTGTACGCCATCATGTCGCGCCGGATGCGGTCCCGGCCGGCGATATACTCACGGTTGTCGATCAACTCGTCATAGGTGATGCGCTGCATGGTGTCCCCCTCCAACAAACGCTATGAGGCCGACCCGGTGATGCCGTAAGCCCGCGCCAGAACCTCGACCGGATGGCTCGGCGCATGGCCGGCCGTGTCTTCAATCTGCAGGCCGGCCAGCTTGCAGTCCGAGCACATGTGATGGTCGGGGTGCTGCGCGATCGCCCGATCGAGCCTTCTGGCGACTTTCCGCGCCTCATCGAAAAACTCGGCCTTGAGCCCCCAGGTCCCGTCAATGCCCGCGCACTGCTCCACGGTGACGACCTCGGTGCCCGGTATGAGTTTCAGAAGCTCCCGTCCTCGTGCCCCCCCGCCCATAGTCCGGGTGTGGCACGACACGTGATACGTGAGCGGACCAACCGGATGCTGAAAGTCGGTCTTGAGCGTCCCCGCCCGGGCCAGACCGGCCAGGTAGTCGGTCAGGTCCACGGTCGCTGCCGCCACCTGGCTGGCCACCTCTCCCTCCACCAGCATCGGGTACTCTTCCCGCAGCACATAAGCACAGGTGGGCTGCAGCGCGATGATGGGGATGCCGCGGGCGACATACGGGGCCAGGAGGCCAATGTTGGTCCGGGCCCGCTCGATGGCGCCCTCGACATCACCGCCGTCCAGGGCCGGCATGCCGCAGCACCGCTGCCCCTCGGGCACCGCCGCCTTGATGCCATTGTGGGCCAGGACGGCCAGGGCCGCCTGGCCGAGACCGGGCTCGTTGTACTCCACCGTGCAGGTGGCGAAGAGGACCGCGTCCGGCTCGGGCACGGGCGCCTGCCGGCTGACCCAGCGCGAAAAGCGCACCCGGGCGTACCGGGGCAGACGGCGCCGGTGGTCGATGCCGAGATTTCGCTCCAGGATGCGGCGGAAGAAGGGCGCCGCGTTGGCCCAGTTGGCCAGGCCCGGCGTACGGGTTCCCATCGCCCCTGACCGCTCCGGGTCGCCGAGAAAGCGGTCGGTGCGCGACACCCCGGCCTTCTTCGCCCGGACGGCCCTCGAGCGCAGCATGAGGCGGGGAAAGTCGAGATCGAAGCGATGCGGCGGAGTGTAAGGGCATTTCACGAAACAGATCTTGCACTGGAAGCACAGGTCCGCCACGCGGTCGAGCTCCGAATGCGTCAGGAGGGAAGCCTCGTCGTCATGCCCCTCCACAAACTTGAAGAGAGCGGGGAAGGACGGGCAGAGGTTGTAGCACAGGCGGCAGCCGTTGCAGATGTCAAACGCCTGCTTCATGTCGCGCTCCAGCGCCGCCTCGTTCCAGTACTCCTCGTGTGCCGGCCGGTATTCCAATGGGTGTCCCTCCTCGGGGCTCCTGGTCCCCGCTCTCCTGATACGAAATCGACGCTAGATCTGGCCCAGCGTTTCCAGACCCTTGGTGAAGCGGCCGGCATGGGACTTTTCAGCCCGGGCCAGGGTTTCAAACCAGTCCGCGATCTCGTCGAAGCCTTCCTCGCGGGCCGTCTTGGAAAAGCCGGGATACATCTGCGAGAACTCGTACGTCTCGCCTTCCACCGCGCTCTGCAGGTTCTTGTCGGTGGATCCCACCGGCATGCCGGTCACCGGGTCGCCCACTTCTTCGAGGAACTCAAAATGCCCGAATGCGTGGCCGGTTTCGCCTTCGGCGACGTCGCGGAAGAGACCGGCAATCTCGGGGTAGCCCTCGATGTCGGCCTTGCGGGCGAAGTAGAGGTAGCGGCGGTTGGCCTGACTTTCGCCGGCAAACGCTTCCTTGAGATTGGCCTGCGTCTTGCTGTCCTTAAGGTTCATCCAGATGCCTCCCAATGTCATGGCGGAATCGTACGTGGGATTCGAAGCCTGTTGGCCGGTGAGGAGGCTACGCTGTTTCGACACGATAGCCTCTCTTACCTGATAAAGATTCTAAGAAGTATCGTGTCTCGCTGTCAAATGGTCGCATATGTTGTCGCATCCTGGTCCACACGGAGGCGAATTCCAGCGATTGTCGGAGATCCCACGGTCTGGGATCGCCGTCGATTCCTGCGTATACCGCCTCCACAGATCCGATGCCACCGCTGACTGCCGCCGTAGCGTCGAGAGCTCGCCTGTTGGCGTCTGACATGTGAGCGGCCAGCCTGTACAGTGGTCGAGCCAAATCGTGACTGTCACGACCGGGGGAACCAGTTTTGGGGTGAATTCGGTGATGACCGAACGGGCCGCCTCGCCGGTCCGAACCCGCCAGCTAACCTCGGCGGCAATCTGAGCGAGGAGGTTTCATTCATGAAGAAGCGCATGTCATGGAGCCCCCTGGCAGGCACCATGGCCGTCGCGGGCGGCCTGGTACTGGCGCATCCGGCGTCAGCCGCCGGTCACACGATGACCATGGAGGCCACCGCCTACGGGCCCAGCGCGCAGGACAACTACCCGTACGGGCCGACTGACTACTTCGGCCAGCCGCTGACCACGGGCGACATTGCCGTAGACCCCAGCGTCATCCCGCTCCGCACCTGCGTGCGCGTGACCGGATACTCATCGCCCCTGCTGCCAGCGGGAGGCTTCATCGGCGAGGCCGACGACGAAGGCAACGCGATTCAGGGGTATCACGTCGATATCTTCGTGAACACCTCGCGCGCCCAGGTCAGTAACTTTGGGATTCAGACGGTACACGTGACGCCGCTTGGACCGGCCAATCCGACCCTGTCCGGGACGGCTGCCTGTGCCACATACGCAAGCGGCACCGCCGCTGCCGCCCACCAGGTGGCCCACCACACGGCGGGCCACACCTCGGCCGCGGCCGCGGCCATCGTCCGGCACTTCGTTCCGGAAACCGTTTAATCGGGAGGGGCATGCGTGAGGCATGCCCCTCCATCATGCGTCGCCGCGTCAGAGGCATCAGACATTGATCAACCGTACCAGTTCGCTGTATCTCGTCAGCCGCTGTCGGCCGGTAGCAGCGCGAAGGGGCCGTCGAGGGTCTCAGCACCCCTTCCGCAGGTGGCCGCGTGACCTCCGTGGGATTTAGCTGGTATTCCGGATCGGCACTCGGGTGTAGATGGTCTCGGTAAAGCCCACGGCCGTCAGAATCGCCGCCACCGGGGCGGCAAAGATCGCCGGGATGAACAGCTCCCGCGTCGTGGCATCCACCGGGGTAACGATGAGGGGCCGCACATGGTGCAGAATCTCCTTGCCCGTCGGACGGGCCAAGGCGCCCCGGGACGGGGTCGGGAGCGGACGCCCTTGGCGGACCCGGCCTTCGAGCGGACTCAGGACCAAACAGGCCAACAGCAACACGTACCCCAACGCCTCGACCCGTTCCGGCTTCTGCACGACGAGCACGTCGACGAAGGCCGGATCCTTCAAGAAGTGGAAACGGTGCTCGATCACGGTTTGGCCCTTGTACTCCTCCAAGAGGCGCAGGGCATCGTAGTCGGCCGCTGGTAAGTTGGTGATGAGGACAAAGGGGGACGCGCGCTCCCGCACCGCCTGGATCCGGCCGGGGTCCGGCTCCCCCACGAGGGCGTGGACCCGGTACACCGTCACCGTGGCAGGGGTGAGGCTCCGGTCCGGGGCCGCCCGCGAGTGAGTCGTTTGCCGACTACGGTGTCCGGGACGACCCGCGTCATGACCGTATGCCACGTCGCCGTGGCGCGCCACGCGGCGGCCGCCGCCTCGGCGTCGGCCGCACAGGCAAGCGGGTTAGCCGTGAGGGAGGCCACGCTCCGCCTCAAGTCCTCCGCGGCCTGCGCCACCGTGCGGTCCAGGGTTTTTAGTGTGGAGTGTCGTGTCGTGTCGCAGTGCGGAAATGGGGACAGGTCCTGCTCGAGAGATACGGTCACTCCAGGGAGCCGGCTCCCGGACGGTCGACACGATCAATCTTACCGGAGCGAGCCCATATGCGCCGACGTCCGCACAGTTTAGATTGGAGGCCCTTGCCACGTGATCGAGTACATTCAGCTGCACCCGGAGGTCGACACTGAAGCGGTCGGGGACTACAATGGTCACGATTGGGGGGTGCGGGGTGGACAGGACGGTCGGTGTGCGAGAGGCCAAGGCAAAGCTCAGTCAGATTCTCAGGGATGTACAAGGCGGCGGAGAGTGGACCATCACGGACCACGGCCGCCCAGTCGCTCGCGTGAGTTCCCCAGATAGGTCGGAACTCCCGCTCGATGAACGACTACGACGACTAGAGGAACGTGGTTGGATTGAACCGCTCGATCACGAGCCGCTGCCGTTGCCACGGCCACTGCCCCTGCCGAAAGGACTGGCTTCACGATGGCTAACGGAGGATCGCAACGGTGGCGTCTAGCGTGGTCTATTGGGACACGTCCGCCCTCGTGGCTGCCCTGTTCGTGGAGGAGCGGAGTGATGAGGCGCGCCGTCTAACCGCGTTATCGGGCGTACACCTGATGTCGAGCTTGACGTGGACGGAACTGCAGGCCGTATTTTCCCGTGCGCGTCGCGAGCAGCAGATTGCGCCGCCCCTCGTCGATACGATGCAGACCGCCGTGAGCTCCGGGCCCTGGCGGTATGTCAGGGCGACTCCCAGGCAAGACGTGAGCGCGTCCCTTGCCCGGCGCTGGACTCTTCGAGGTGCCGATCTTTGGCATCTCGCACTCGCAAAAACTCTTCAGACCGAACTGCCGGAGCTAGCCTTTGCTACGTTCGACAAAGCATTGACGGAGGCAGGGACCGCCGAAGGACTGCACCTCCCTTAATCTCTGGGCCTACCTCCGATGCAGCGACGTTGATTTCGCCACCTACCCCTGACCCCGCGTCTCGAGCCCCCTTTTGACCGCGTCCGCTGCGCGCCTGACGCTTGAAAACCGCACCACTTATATCGCGACTGCCCACAGAGAGCGCTCGGAGCCCCGAACGCGGTATAGAGGGCCCACATAACGAGCGATTTCCGATGGCCCGTCTCCACTGCCCGCCTCGTCAGGTACAGGGCCGAAGGACGGGCGCAACATCTGCCCGCGCGGCCATGCTGACCGTCGACTATTCGCTCCGTGGCATGGATGCCCTCCACCTGGCGTCCGCCCTGTGCCTGCAAGACCAGATCCGCCAGCCGATAGGTTTTGTCGCATGGGATGTCCGTCTGACCGACGCCGTGCGGACTGCCGGCCTTGATGTTGTGGGCGTTTGAACAAGCAGCGCGACACATCAGCCGCGTCCACTCCGCGGATACGTTCCGAATGATGCTGGTAAACGCCCGCGCGTGGGTGGCCGCGGCGGCGGGCGCATCTAGCTGTAGCCTCAAACGCGCCGAGGACCTGCGCGCGGGTCCGCCTGGCGGTAGCGGCGACGACCTCCACCTGCGCGGTCCGGCTGGTATTGAGTCATGTGAAAACCCCCATGCGTGGCGGGGATTTTCAGCGGGGCCGGGACCGCTAAGCTTGCCGCGGTCGACTTCACCGAGCGCGTCTACACACAGCGCCGTGTCCGGAACACCAGCTAAATCGGCTCTGGCGCAGGTTTGTTGCAGGTTTGTTGCAGGTTTGTTGCAGGTTTGTTGAAGGAAGGATTCTGTCAACCCGCGGCAAAGACATGAGCTCTCCTCAACCAAGGACGTGAGCTCATGTCTGTCGGCATGATACCGGAGGGCGTTCCAATTCGGGTGAATCGCATCGCGGCGGACGGATTGCCCCTGATCATCCAGGGCCACGTGACGACGCCGACCGGGGTCTGTCCGCACTGTCAGCAACGGAGCACCCACATCCATAGCCACTACTGGCGGTCGCCCCAGGATTTGCCGTGGGGCGCCGTCCCGATTCGCCGGCACCTCGCCTGTCGGAAGTTTTGGTGTGACAATCTCGCCTGTCCCCCGACGATTTTCTGTGAGCGACTGCCCGCTGGGTGGCTCGGTGTGCACCAACAGCCGGCGCAGGCGGTCGGGGCCTGCGTGACCGCCTGGGGTTGGACGGCCAGTGCGGCCGAAGTGGCGCGGGTGGTTACGCAGCAGGAGCTGCCCGTGCGCGCCGACACGGTGATGCGGGCACTCCGGGCCGTGCCGGATCCGCCGGTCGGGCCGGTCCGCGTCCTGGGCGTGGACGAAGGGGCACGCCGTAAGGGCCACACGTACGCCACCATTCTGGTGGATCACGAAGCCCATCGCCTTGTGGATGTGCTCCCCGACGACGCCCCGGAGACCGTGGCGGCCTGGCTCCAGGCCCGCCCCCGTGGAGGTGGTGACGCGGGATCGCGATGAGGCGTTCCACCAAGCCATTCGGGCCGGCGCGACGCGGGGCGCGAAGTGGCCGATCGCCTTCATCTCTGTGAGAACCTGAGCGCGGCCCTGGAGCGGCTCTTTCAACGCCATCTCGCGCCGCCCCGACCGACCGGGAACCGGAGCCCGGGGCACGAGCGGCGGATGTCCGCACGCCTCACAGACGGAAAGCCGCGCTGACAGATACTTGGTCGGCTTGCTGAATAACATCCACGGCGGCCGCCGTCAGACGAGGTGAGCGCTCAAGGGGCAGCGATAGACCTGGGTGTCGAGAAGGATTTGCAGATCAGTTTCCCGCAGCCGCTTTCAAAACCTCTTTCGGCAGGGGAGCGTCAAAGTCATCGGCAATCCGAAGCTGGTCCTTCAGCAGTCCCGGTGTCCGTTTGCCCTTTGAACTCACGGCGGGCACCAACTTGGTCACCGGCTGCCCTGCCTTTGCCATGGTGACTTCCCCACCCTGGGCAACTTCCTCTGACGGTAACAGGCGGGAGAGATGGGTTTGCGCCTCGACAAGGTTTACCGTCCGCACACCACACCTCCACGTAGTCTAGTTGTCCAGTTTATGTCTGAGAGAGCAGCAACCCAGGTTGGCGAACCTACAG
>JBMFXK010000119.1:0-7966 GCA_049964315.1 Clostridia bacterium
CTCTGAGAGGGTCAAACTCGGTCGTCTGCGTACCGACACAGTCCGGATCGGGCGTCAGGGGATCTACCTCCCTCGCGTCAGAGAGTCCCTGCCCATGCCCCACGCGACCGGTACCGCGCATCGTGTCAGTCGGAGGCCAGTGTCACTTCCGCCCCGGTCGGGCTCCTGAGCACTGCCCGGAGTCCTTCCTTCGCCGCTTGTTCCACGGTGACGGTCAGGCCGAGTGCCGCAAAGAGTCGGGTGACTCGATCCGGATCCGGAGTGAGGATGACGAATTGAGCCAGTGTAACTTCGCCGGGGGCCCTCGCGGACGGGTGGGGGCTTACTCCCCAGTCAATGAGGAACGGGATGATGGCGGGGCCATCGGTGTCAGGGGCTGCTGTCATCCGCCACTGCAGCAGCGCGCCGTCAGGAGTGTGGCGCCTGCCCGCAACCCCCTCGCCGAGGTCCACTCCCATCTCCTGGGCCGCGCGCATGGCCGCCTCGAGATCGTCGGGTCTGGCGGCCCAGGCGCGAAGAGCGGGATGCCGCAGGGCGTCCAGGCCGAACGACCGAGCCTCAGGGGGATCCGGTTGGGCGGGATCGGGTCCGATGATCTCCAGATACCGGCGCTGGCCGAGGGACAGGAGGGCGTTGCGGGTGCCGGCGCCGGGATGTTGCCCACCGTGGGCCGCCCGCACACCCGTCAGCGCCGCCATCTCCTCGATGGCGTCGTTCAGGTTCGGGCAGGCGTAGACGAGATGATCGATCTGAGTTGTCATGATTGTGCCCCCAGTACGCGCTCCAGGCGGGTGAAGGTGCCGGTGGCGGTGGCCACGGGACGTCCACTGCCTTGGCCAGACAACTCGGCGGCGGCCCGACCGATGCGGCGGCCGACGTGGACGGCAGTGGCCCTGACGATTAGATCTCCGGGTTCGACGGGACGCAGATAGTCGATGCGCAGGTCGACCGTGGCCCAGTCATTGCCGCTGGCCTGGATGAGGGCAAAGGTGGCCGCTGTATCGAGAAGCAGGGCAATGACGCCGCCGTGGATCACGTCGCCGCCCTCCTCCCCCACGTGACGCGCGTCGGCCCGGCACGTGAAGTGCACGGTGTCGGCGGCGACGTCCGCCGCCCGCACCTGGAGTTCCCTATGCACGGGGGATTGATCGATGAAGCGCTGCAGCTCCTCAAGCGTCATCGGGCACCACCACCACCTTTCCGACCGCCCGGCGTTCTTCCAGATCCGCCACCGCTTCGTGCACACGCGACAGCGGGTAGATGGCATGGATCACCGGCTTCAGTTCGCCACAATCCACCTGGCTCACCAGGGCCGCCAGGTCATCCCGGCTCCACCCGTCGGAGCCGAGAATGTTGAGCTCCCGCGTCCATACGTAGCGCAGGTCGGTTTGTGCGTTGAATCCGGTGCTGGCGCCGCAGGTCACGATGCGCCCGCCGCGCTTGGTGGCGCGGATGGATCCGGGCCAGGTGGCCGATCCCAGGTAGTCGACGATGACGTCGGCGCCCTGACGGTCAGTGAGCCGCCAGATCTGGGCACTGAAGTCATCCGCCGAGGTGTCAATCAGGTCCGTGGCCCCCAGCGCCTTCACTTGCTGCAGCTTGGCCGCCGATGATGAGACGGCGATGACCCGTGCTCCGGCTGCCGAGCCGAGCTGGATGCAGGCCACGCCCACACCGCCGGCCGCGCCCAGGACGACTACCGTCTCGCCCGCCTTCACCTGCGCTCGCGTGAACAGCATGCGCCGTGCCGTGCCGTAGGCGATGGGCAGGGCAGCGTAGGAGGGGGCCTCGGCCGGACCCGCGGCCAGCGGGATCGCGTTGGCCGCCGGTGCCACCACGTAGTCCGCGAGCCCACCGGGCATGGTTTCCCCCAGCGTGTGACCGTCGATGGCAGGATCCAGCAGCACCAGCGTCCCCGGAGGCGGCCCGGCACTCCCCTCCCCCAGGGCGTCGACGACCCCGACGACATCACCGCCCGTGATGTGCGGCAGGTCGGTGTGCACCCCCGGCATGCCCCGCCGCACAAACACGTCCAGCATGTTCAGCGCGCACGCCAGCACCCTCACGCGCAGCCAGCCGGGCGGCGGGGACGGTACCGGCACGACACCGAGACGCATGTTCTCGGGGCCGCCATGGGCCGTGACCAGCGCGGCCCGCATCTCGGTCATGACGGTACCTCCAGCGTCCTGGCCCGGACCTGCAGCGCCGCCCGGTCCGGCTTGCCCGTGCCGGCCAGCGGCAGGGCGTCGACAAATTCGATGGCCCGAGGATAGGCATAGTGCGGACCCGTCTGGTGGAAGAAGGCCACGAGTTCCCGTGCTGTCACCGGCTCGCGGAGCACGATAAAGGCCACGGGAACCTGGCCCCGCAGCGGGTGCGGAGCGCCCACGACGGCGACGTCGGCCACAGCGGGGTGTCGGAGCAGGACCTGCTCCACCTCTTTCGGGTAGACATTCTCGCCGCCCACGTTGATCAGGTCATCTCGGCGTCCGACAAAGTAAAAATATCCGTCGTCGTCGCAGCGCATCAGGTCCCGGGTCGCGAGCCACCCGTCCCGGATCCGCTCCGCGGTCACCTCCGGCAGGTTATGGTACCCCCGGGTGACTCCCGGACTTTTCACCCAGAGTTCCCCCACGTCGCCCACGGCGACCTCGCCTGCTCCATCCAACGTCCGCAGCTGCACCTGGCAGCCGGGGATGGGAATGCCCAGGGAGCCGGGCTTGTTGATGCCCCAGCGCGGGCCGATCAGCACGTCAGGACCGCCCTCGGTCAGTCCGTACCCCTCGGCTATCGGCGCCCCAAACACGGCCTGGAAGTCCGCCAGCAGGTCCCCGGTGACCGGCGCCGAACCGGCGCTGGCAAACCGGACGCTGGAGACGTCATGGCGCGCGAGCTCCGCTTTCTCGGCCAGCAGCAGGCGGTACATCGTCGGCACCCCGCTCAGGTATGTGATCTGGTACCGGTCGATGGCGCGGATGACCTGGACTGGATCAAATCCCGGCAGCACGACGCATGCGCCGCCCGCCATCAGAGCCGTCTTCAGCGTCATGCCGGCGTTCTTGTGAAACAGGGGCGCGAACAAAAGCGCCCGCTCGGTCTCGTCAAAGAGATAACATTTGCTCACCGTGTCAGCACACCAGAGCTGGCCGCGGTGGGTCAGCGGCACGCCTTTGGGCCGTCCCGTGGACCCGGAGGTGTACGGCATCATGCACACCGCATCCGGGTCATGGATGGGGACCTCCACCAGCCGGGGAGCGTCTTGCGGTTCGTCGGGTTCCGCCACGAACCGCAGCGCCGCGCTCTGCGGGCCAGCCAGCATGCGGGCACGCGCGGCCTGCGAGTGTCCGGCCAGGATTCCGACGGCGTCCGCGTCGGTCAGCACATACTGGAGCGCCTCGTCACTTTGTCGGGTGTTGAGCGGGACGGCCACGGCACCCGCCCGCATGATGCCGAAAAACTGTTCCACGTACCGGACGTCGTTGTCCCACAGCAGTGCCACCCGGTCCCCCGGTGCCACCCCTTCTGCCACGAGCCAGCCAGCCACGCGGCTTGCCCTCTCATCCAGTTCGGCATGGGTGATGACCTGGTCCTCCTGCATCAGCGCGGGCCGGTCAGGGTAAAGGCGCACGGCATCGGCGGTCAGGAAGCCCAGGTGGGTGGTCTGGCTCATCGGAGTTGTCCCATCCGGGGCAAGAAGGCGCCCCAGGCATCTCGAACCGGCTCCCGGGCGCCGTGTGCGACGCTCGGACGGGGCGGCCCATGATGGGAGTGGGACAGGCTGGGAGCAGGCACCACGGCGGAGGTTGGGAAACCCTCCTCGGGCCCACGTCTCAAGCGCTGGGCCATCCGGTTTCACCCCCGCAATACATAGGCGCCTGTCATCGGAACCCAGCCGAATCGGAGGACCGAGGATGCCCACGCTCGCCCCCGCCGTCGGGAGTACCCATCCGAGCATCCATTCGCCCGCGCGTGAAGCGGCTGAGTCCAGCATGGTGCGACGAGCATGCGCTCGTCAACCGAGCGCGGCACGGACAGGAGTTCCGGAGCTGTACCTGCGCCCCTGGGGCCGGGGGATTCCCAGCTGCCCACAGCCGGCGCGATCAGGCCCGGTGGTCGGGACGGAGCCGGTCGGGAAGGTCCCGCAGGAACCGAATCACATGGCCCAGAGCGTCAGCCCGGGCCGCCTGGGTCTGCGCGTCATCCTCCGTGTCCTCCGGCAGCAGGCCCGCCGGGATTTGCGGCACCAGATAGCCAAGGGAGTGCTTGGTTCCGGGATATTCGAGCACGCGGTGCCCGTAACGGTCGCCGTGTCGCTTCAGCCTCTCCGAGATCGCGCGGGCCATGGGCAGCGAGGGCCAAATCTCGTCTGTGCCGGCCGCGATAAGGAGCATCGGCCCCGGGACTCTTTCGACAGGGATGATGGCCTCGGGCCGGTCACACTCAGGGCCGAAGTCATCCGCGGTGGGAAGCGGGCGGCCTTGAAGCAGCCAGGCCGGCCGGCCGGGGGGCCAGCTTCCCAGCACCACATTTCCGGGCACGTTCGCCACTACGGCCCCCACCAGTCCCCCCGCGTGGATGGCGGTGAGCATCGCCGCCTCGCTGCCGCGCGAGGTGCCGCTCACCGCCACGAGCGTATCCGGGGGCAGTGCGTCCCGGAGGAGACGCACGGCGGAGAGGAAGTATTCAAGGGGAATCTCCGCCAGCGTATCCGGCAGACCGGTACGGTGGAAGTACGCCACCGAGAGCGCCGCGATGCCTTCGCGCGCAAGCGCCTCTCCGAGGAAGAAGGGTTCAACGGCTGAGGACCCCCCGATGAGGACAACCCCCACGCGAACCTCAGGGTCGGCGGGCATGTAGAGGGTGCCGTAAACAGGATCCTCTGGGGGTCGAAAGGTGCGGCTGACCGCTGCTGTCATGGCGACTCCTCCGCATACGTGTTCACCGTGCCGGTGGCCAGCTGCTGGATCATAATCAAGAGACTGCGAATCATCACGTCGCGAAAAACGCGCCCGGCGGCCCAGCACAGAACCGCCTCACTGCAGAGCCGCCTAGCCGATCAGACGCAAGCACCCATCCGCATCGCCGCTGGTGGGCTTGCCTGCAACGGGTAGTCCTGCCTCCAGCGTGCCCGGCACCACCCGTTATGGCAAGATCTTGGCACCGAGACGCCTCCCCAGGTCAATGGCCTGGCTGCCGTCTCCGAGTCCAATCCCACCCCACCAGGCGGCTGTTGGCTGACGGATTCGCGGGAACGCGTTTCGGGGCGAATCGCGGCACGCGGAGCACGGACTCCCCCTCTCGCGAAGCCCGATGGGGAACAGGGACGCGTTCGCTCTGTGGCTATCTCGGCCCGTGTAACACACCAGGACGGGCGACCGGATGGGGCGGGTGCCAGGCGCCTCATGGTCTCGATGAGGCCGATGCTGTGTCAACGGCACAGAGTCGCCGTGAATCGCCGCTCAGGCAGCGGGCGTCGGCTCGGTTTAAACAGGCCGTGCTCCGACCTCCCCTCTGCGAAGGGGGTTGTGCCACAATGTGGACAGGCTTGCGACCGCCAGTATTTTTAATCTTCTTCTCTCGCCTCCTCCCTCGGAGGGGTGTAGATGGGGAGAAGGTACAAATTCGCCATCAGCCGTCATCGTGGAAAGGGGTCCCCTGAGTGATCCAGCCGCGCCCGGAAATCTTGAACCTGCCGCCCTATCATCCGGGGCGTCCGTCGGGCGTAGCAGCGGTCATTAACCTCGCTGCCAATGAGAACGCCTGGGGCCCATCGCCTGCGGTGGCGGACGCCCTCAGGAGATGGGACGGGGTCGCCCGCTACCCAGATATGGATGGGAGCGTATTGAAACACCAGTTGGCGGCGGTCTGGAAGCTGCCCGAAGACACTGTGCTGCTGGGCACGGGCAGCGGGCATTTGATCAAGTGCCTGGCCGAGACCTACCTTCGTCCCGGCGACGGTGTGGTCACCGTGTTCCCCACGTTCTCCCTTTACCGGCAGGGCACCCAGCTGATGGGGGGCCGGCTGCTCCCTCTCGCGGGTGACGGACACCACGTGGACTTTTCTGCCCTGCCTGCCTGGGTGGAGGCTGCTAAACCCCGGATGGTGTTCCTCTGCTCTCCCAATAACCCGACCGGCGACCTGGCTTCAGCGGCTGTCATCGAGCAAACCTTGACCGCCCTCGGACCGGATGGGCTGTTGGTGGTGGACGAAGCCTACATCGACTTTGCCACACGGGCGCCCGACCTCGCGAGATGGGTTGGGAGGAGGCCGCCGCTGGTTTTGCTGCGAACCCTGTCCAAGGCATACGGTCTCGCGGGCCTTCGCATCGGGGCTCTCATCGCCGACCCGGCCGTGGTTGAGGCGGTGAGCCGCGTGCGCGAACCGTTTCCCGTATCCGTGCCGGCTCTCTGGATGGGCGCCGCGGCGGTGTCGGATCAGACGCACCGGAGCCAGGTGGTGACGGCCGTGACCGAGGGCCGCCATCAGCTCGAAAATGCACTTATGCAGCGAGGGTGGAACGTAAACCCCAGTGAAGCCAACTTCGTCTGGGCGGCGCCGCCCCGTGCCGTGGTGGCCGCACACCTCCCGGCCCAACTGGCCGTGCGTGGCGTATTGGTCCGCCAGGGAGACAACTTTGGAGTGCCGGATCACCTTCGCATCACGGTGGGTACGCCGACGGAAATCGACACGTTGCTGTCTGTCCTGGATTCCATCACGGCCACAGCGCCTATCACGCAAGAATGAGGCGAAACGACGTGAATGACGGCCTGGAGTTCATGTTTGCGGCCCTCTCCACCATTCACACGTCCGACGAGCTGGGGCGTTTTCTAGAGGACTGGCTCACTCCGCGTGAGCTGGAGGAACTGACACTCCGGCTCGACATTGCACGGCGGCTCAACGCCGGACAGACCTACGAAATTATCCAGGCTGACACCGGCGCCTCTTCCACCACCATCAGCCGGGTGCGCCGCTGTCTCGTGCGCGGCGCTGGCGGCTACCGACTGGTCTTTAACCGTCTCCCACGCCTCACGACCCCCTGAGCATTGACGCCCGTCACAACCCATGTTAGCGTACTGATACTTTATCACAGTAGAGCAGTGCTGTGAGGGAGTGATTCAATGCGTATTGCCTTGCCGAGGGGTCGGCTGGAGGATCCGGCCTGGGCGTGGCTGGAGCGTCGGGGATTCATGCGTTCGGATCCCTATGACCGGCGGCTCTGGGTGCAGCTCGATGGTCTGAGTGTCGTGATGGTGCGCGGGCGGGACATCCCCAACTTGCTCGCGCAGCGGGTCATCGATGCGGCCATCGTGGGGCGGGATGTCGTCGAGGAGTCTGGCGTCCCGCTGTGGTCGGGCGGCAGTCTCGGCTTTGGAACCTGCCGCCTCATGCTGGCGGTGCCCCAAGGTGCGGCGGCCGGTCAAGGACGCCTCCGATGCATCGCCACTCGCTACCCGCGCATTACCCGGCGCTGGCTGTCGTCGAGGCGGATGGAGGCGGAGGTGGTGACCCTGGCGGGCGCGGTTGAGGCCGCGCCCTGGCTCGGACTGGCCGACGCCGTCGTGGACGTGGTGGAGACGGGCGCCACGCTGCGGGCCAATGGTCTCACACCGGTGGAGACCGTCCTGCCCTGCTACGCGGCCCTCGTCACCTTGAGCGGTCGTGAAAAGATCGCCCAGACCATGCTGGGAGAGTTGCCGGGAGACCTACCGGGAGAAATGAGGGAGCGCGGTCGTGTCGTGGGTGAAGCGTAGCGCGTCGGACTGGCTGCGCATGCGGCAACAGACTCTGCCCGATCGCTGGGATGAATCTGTCCGGACCATTCTCGACGATGTGCGCACCCGTGGCGATGCCGCGGTGCGGGCATGGACAGAGCGGTTTGACGGGGTCAGCCTCCCCCAATACCGCTTCAGGTCAGAGGCGTGCCAGGAGGCGCTCAACGGTTTAGACCGAAACCTCCGAGCGGCG
>JBMFXK010000120.1:0-7925 GCA_049964315.1 Clostridia bacterium
GGCGACGACGGTGAGCGCGCGGTCGCGGTCAACATGCCTGAGCGCGTACCCGTCGACCGCCGAGCGGCGAAACCACGGCAACGGGAGGTGACTCTTCACCTCCCGGCTTGAGATGCGACCTATGGCCTCACCCAGGGGGACCGACAATGAGTCTGCAACCGGCCGAGTCTCACTCAATCCGGAACGGCGGAACTCTTCCACACTGACACGTTGCATGGAAACCCTCCGAACGCGCCCATTATCCCATTTGGCTTCGCCTCGCGTCTACCGAGCCCCCATGGTATCCTCGGTCTCGCGCGGAGGAACTCGATGCCATTTGACGCACTCGTGATGCGAGGGGTCACCCACCGGCTGGCGCAGGATGTCCTGGGATCCCGGATTCGCTTTGTCGGCCGCACGAGCGACGCCCTCTATCTGTCCGGTGACAAGGACGGCGCACGCTGGCACGTGCGCATCGTGCTCATGCCTGCTCTGGTCCATCTCTGTGCCGTGCCACGCCGGCCCGACGGCGTACGGCCATGGTCACCGCTGCACGAGGCGCTGAACGGCTCCCGGGTCGGATCGGCTTCGCAGCCGCCCTGGGAACGTGTTTGGGAGCTGACCCTGCATCAGCAGGACGAGATTGGGCGGCCGCTCGATTTCCGCCTGGTGATTGAACTCGCCGGCCACTTGACCAACGCCGTTTTGCTTCGCAGCGATGGCACAGTCTTCGACGCCTGGCGCCGCGTCGAGCCGGGGCGGCCCGGCCGGGCAGTGTGGCCGGGCCTGGCGTACGTGCCCCCGCCCGCTCTTCAGAATCCGTGCGAAACCGGTCGTCCGGAGCATCTGCCGCCCTGGGCGCGCCGATTGTACGCGGCGTCCATCCCCGAACTTTGCCAGGCCTGGGACGACGGGCAGCTGATGCCCTATCTTGGCCCCGGCGACCGCGGTCTCGACGTCTGGATCGCGCCCTGGGATCCGCGCTGTGTGCAGGCGCCAGACTGGGCTCAGGCCCTGGAGGCGGTGTATCGGGAGCGCCGCGAGGCGCTTGCGCTGAGCCAGTTGAAGGGCCAGCTCCGGGCACAACTCCTGCGCCGGCAGGAGCAGGTCGACCGGCAGCTGTCCGACGCGCGCCGGCGGCGTGGCGAGCAGTCTGACGCCGAACGGTTTCGGCGCCTGGGCGACGCGATTCTGGCCTTCGGAATGCCCCAGGGACCGGACCGCCGCCCCGATACCCTGTTTGACCCATCCAGCGGCGAGACCTACGCGCTGGCCTGGAGCGAGGTTGACGGCTCGTGGGGCGAGCTGGCGCAGTGGGCCTACCGCCGGTATCAGAAGGCCCGCGCCACGAACTCCGCCCTGGCCAAGCTGATTCCGCGGCTCGAGCGGGACCGCGCCGCCATCCAGGAGGACCTCGACACCCTCGAGCGCGAGACCGATCCCAAGGGGCTTCAGAGCGCGGCGAAAAGCCTGGCGCCAGGCCGCTCCCAGGGACGAAAGGAGCCGTTTCGGCGATTTCAGAGCCGCCGTGGGATGGAGATCTGGGTGGGGCGCACGGCGATTGAGAATCAGGAATTGACCTTTCGGACCGCCCGGCCTGACGACCTGTGGTTTCACGTCAAACAGTATCCCGGATCCCATGTCCTCCTCCGCTGCGGCAAGACCCCGCCCCGGCCCGAGGACATCGACGACGCCGCCCAGCTGGCCGCCCTCTATAGTCGGGCCGGCAAGGGGTCCCAGGTGGCCGTGGACTTCACCGCCCGGAAGTTTGTGCGCAAGCGCCCCCATGGCGAACCGGGAGCGGTCCTCTATACCCGCGAGCGCACGCTGTACGTGACCCCCGACGCGGAGGCGCTGCGGCGGCTGGGTGCGGTGAACTCCCTCGTCGACGACGAGTAGCCGCCGTCCCTCAGGACTTGGGAGAAACGAGCGGCACCTTCTCGACGCAGAGCGGACAGTCTTGCGGCGTCCATGCGGCGGTCAACATGCGGAGAACCCCGTACGTGGGGTACGGGATGTTGAAATTCTCGGGGCGGCGGTCGACCAGGGTGGCCACGCCGACCACCTGAGCTCCGGCCTCCTCCACCGCCTGGGCGGTCAGCATCACCGAGCCACCGGTGGTCATCGCATCCTCCACCACCAGCACCCGCTCGCCCGGACTTGGGGCCAGCCCGCGGCGGATCACCATCGCCTTGCCGCCGCCCGCGATCTCGGCTTTCTCAGCGAAGGCCGCCCGCGGGTGTGACGGCATCTCAGACGCCACCGCCCAGGCCAGGATGACGCCGCCCATAGCCGGGCCCACCACCCGGTCGGGATGGAGCTTCTCCGCGAACTGGGCCAGATCCCGGATCCAGGGCCACGCCCGCGCCGGCTCCGCCATGAGCTTGGCCAGAAGCATGAAGCGGTCCCCGTGGCGTCCCGAAGTGAGGAGGAAGTGTCCGTCCATCAGAGCGCCGGTTGCTCTCAGATCCTCGATCCGCATGGCGTCGGTCATACGCGCACGCCTCCCTCTTCTGCGGCGATGCACGCCGCCACCTCCACGAGCCGCTCTGGCGGGTTGTCGGCCTCCAGCACCGATCGGCCCAGCACCAGATCGGTCGCTCCGCGGCGGACCGCCGTGACCGGGTCGGCCACCCGGGCCTGGTCGCCACGGGCGTCGCCGCCGAGCCGGATCCCCGGGACCACGTAGCGCAGGCCGGGCGCCCGGGCAGCAAGCACCGCCACCTCTTCGGCGGACGTCACGAACGCGGTGGCGCCCACCGCGCGCGCCACGTCAAACAGACGCGTGCTGAACGCGAGCGGGTCGGGGAGGCCGAGGCGCCCGGACGTCGCGTCGTCGAGGCTCGTCAACACCGTGACGGCCACCACCTGCAGGCCGTCACCCGCCGCCTTCAAAGCCCCTTCCAGCATGGCCGGTCCCCCGGCCGCATGGACCGTCAACAGACTGACGCCAAGATCCCGCACCCGGGCGGTCGCCCGCTCCACCGTCCGGGGAATGTCGTGCAGTTTGAGGTCCAGGAAGACGCTGTACCCCTCTGTGACCAGCCGCCGGACATACTCCGGTCCCGCGGCGGAAAACAGTTCGAGACCGACTTTAAAGTGGCGGTGGGGGGCCAGCCGTTCGACGGCAGCCTCCGCCTGGCCAACATCCGGCACGTCCAACGCAATCCAGACCGTCGTCACGCGCGTTCCTCCTTCGTTGGGTGGGCTGCCCCTACGGCCTCGCTCACCGAACCGAACCCGTACCGTCGGAGCGTCTGCGGCAGCTCTTCAATCACCCGCGTCATCGCGTCGGGGCGCCCGAACGTAGCGGTGCCCACCATGACCGCGGACGCGCCTGCCACGAGATACTCCAGGGCGTCCCGGGCGCTCTCGATTCCACCCATGCCCACGACCGGAATGGCGACCGTCCGAGAGACCTCGTACACGATGCGGACGCCGACCGGGCGAATAGCCGGACCCGACAGTCCGCCGCTCCCGCCTCCCAGCGCGGGCCTCCGGCGGTCGAGATCGATGGCCATGCCGACCAGTGTGTTGATGGCGGTCAGGGCGTCGGCCCCAGCGGCCTCGGCGGCCCCCGCGACATCCAGCACGCGGTCGGTATTGGGCGAAAGCTTCACCCACACCGGCCGCTCCGTCTCCTCCACCACGGCCCGGACCACCTCGAACGCCTTGTCGGGGTCGTGGCCGAAGCTGATGCCGCCTTCCCTGATGTTCGGGCACGAGATGTTCACTTCAAACGCGGTGATGCCCGGTTCGCGGGCCAGTCGGGCGGTGACGCGGCGGTACTCGTCCACGGTGTGGCCGATGATGTTGACGACGGTCGCCACCCCGAGCTCACGCAGGTACGGAAGGTCGTCGCGGATGAACACCTCGACGCCCGGATTCTGGAGACCGATGGAGTTCAGCAGGCCGGAAGGCGTCTCCCAGACCCGCGGCGGCGGGTTGCCGGGCCAGGGATCGACCGCCACCCCTTTGACCGCCATGCCGCCGAGGCGGCGCATGTCCACAAACGGCGCGTACTCCGGACCAAATCCGAACGTACCCGACGCCGCCAGCACCGGATTTGGCAGTGTGACCGCCCCGATGCGGGCGGTCAGATCCACTTCCGTCACGTCGTCACCGCTTCCCGGTACAGAGCTTCTCGCGGAAACACCGGCCCGTCCGTGCAGACGCGATACCAGTCCCGGCCGGCCTGGGGCGCGGCCGGAACGACACAGGCGAGGCACGCCCCCACCCCGCAGCCCATGCGCTGCTCGAAGCCCAGCCAGGCGGGGCGACCCGCCAGCGAGGCGAGCCGCGCGCTCTCCTGCAGCATGGGGGTGGGTCCACACGCCATCACCGCACCATCCGGATGCGCAGCGAGCCAATCATGGAGCAGCGCCGTGACCCGGCCCTGGCGGCCGACGCTGCCGTCGTCGGTCGCGACCCTGGGCTCTCGCGACAGACCCTGAAAGTCGGTCACCATGATGAGGGAGGCCCGGTCACGTGCCCCCAGCAGCACGCTCAGGTTGGCGGTGGGCCAGCGTTCGGCGTAGCAGAACAGGGGCGGTATGCCCACACCGCCCCCCACCAGCGCCACCGGTCCCGCGGGCGGCGGCGGAAACCCATGTCCGAGCGGGCCCAGCACGTCGAGCCATTCTCCCACGCCGCGGTGGGCGAGCCACTCGGTTCCCTCCCCGACGACGCGGAACAGGACGCCGACCAGGGTGCCCTCGATACGGGAGAACGACAGCGGCCGCCGCAGCGTGCCCCCTGTCGCCACATGGACGAACTGACCGGGTTCGAGACCTCGCGCCCACTCACCGCCTTCGAGGATCAGCTCGACATGATCGGGGGCGGGGATCCGACGCTCAACGATGGTAAGCTGCACGACGTGCATCATCCTCCCGCCATTCGTTCAGCGACCGCACGGTGAAGGGCGACTGGCTGCGCGCCCGGATGCCGGCCATGGCGGCCCGCAGCGTGTCGAGCGACGTGAGGCACCAGACACCGCTCTCCGCCGCCTGCCGCCGGATGTAGAAGCCCTCCGACTCTTCGTTGCCGCCCCGGGTGATGGTGTTGACCACCAGGTCAAACTGACCCTCCCGGATCTGGTCCACGAGGTGCGGCCGCCGCTCCGACAGGCGATAAACCGGCGTGGCGGCGACGCCGGCCAGCGACAGCGCCGCCAGGGTGCCGGACGTGGCCGAGAGCCGGTACCCCATGCGCGACAGTTCCGCCAGCAGCGGCACCGCCTCGGCCTTGTCCTGATCGGCGATGGTGGCCAGGATGCGTCCCCCCACGGGAAGCCGAAAGCCGGCCGCCAGAAACGCTTTGTACAGGGCCGCGGGCAGCGTGGTGTCAATGCCCATCGCCTCGCCGGTCGACTTCATCTCCGGGCCCAGCGCGGTGTCCACCCGCGAGAGCTTGGCAAAGGAGAACACCGGCATCTTGACGGAAAAGCCTTCGGGGGCCGGGATGACGCCGCTCTGGTAGCCCTGGCTGCCGATCCGCTCGCCCACCATGGCGCCGACCGCCAGATCCACCATCGGGATTCCGGTGGCTTTGGTCACGAACGGGACGGTCCGGCTCGCACGCGGGTTGGCTTCGATGACATAGACGTGCCCGGACTGGGCCACGAACTGGATGTTGAGATGCCCGACCACGTGCAGGCCGCGCGTCAGACGCACGCTCATCTCCTCGACCTGCCGGAGCAGGGACTCCTCCGCCGCCACCGGCGGCAGCACCGCGACCGAGTCCCCGGAATGCACCCCAGCCCGCTCGATGTGCTCAAGAATGGCCGGTATGACGACCGTCTCGCCGTCAGAGATGGTATCCACTTCGAGCTCGATGCCGGCCACGTAGTGGTCCACCAGCACCGGACGTCCAGGTTCCACCCGCAGGGCGCGGGCCATGTAATCGGAGAGCTCTTCCGGCGTGTCGATGATGCGCATGGCGCGCCCGCCGAGGACGTAGGAAGGCCGGACCAGCACCGGGTAGCCGACGCGGGCGGCGATGGCGAGCGCCTCGTCCACCTGCAGCGCCGTGCCTCCCTCGGGGCGGCGCATCCCGAGCTGCCCCAGCACCTCGTCAAAGCGCGCCCGATCCTCGGCCCCGTCCATGTCTTGCAGAGACGTGCCCCAAAGCCTTACACCGGCGTCCGCCAGTCCGGCGGCCAGATTGAGCGCGGTCTGCCCGCCGAACTGGACCAGGACCGCCTCCGCCTGCTCCAGCTGCACCACGTTCAGCACGTCTTCCAGGGTCAGCGGCTCGAAGTAGAGGCGGTCCGAGGCGTTGTAATCCGTGGAGACGGTTTCGGGGTTGTTGTTGATCATGACGGCCCGCAAACCCCGGCGGTGAAGGGCCTCCAGGGCGTGAACCGAACAGCAGTCAAACTCGACGCCCTGCCCGATCCGGATAGGACCGGATCCCAGCACCACCACGGTGCGGCCCACAAGCGGCTCCGCTTCGTTTTCGCTCTCATAGGTGCTGTAGAAGTACGGGGTGCGGGCCTCAAACTCGCCGGCGCAGGTGTCGACCAGTTTATAGGTCGGGAGCACCCCCCGGGCGATCCGCTCCTCCCGGACCTCGGCCTCGGTACGCCCGGTGAGGGCGGCCAGCCGGCGGTCGGAAAAGCCCAGTTGCTTCAGGTGCCGGAGCCAGGCGTAGAGCGCCTCCGGATGCTCGTACACATCCTTCTCCGCCTCCAGGATGGCCGCCATCTCTCTCAGGAACCAGCGGTCGACGGCGGTGCGCGCGTGGATCTCTTCAAGCCCCACACCGCGCTCGAGCAGCGCCGCCATCCGGAACAGGCGCCGATCGGTGGGCTCGTCCACTTCGGTCCAGAGCTCCTGTTCCGCGAGGCCGGCTTCTTCCGGCCCGGTCAGGCCGTCCCGGCCGATGTCCAGCGATCGGATGGCCTTTTGCAGCGCCCCGGCAAACGTGCGATCGAGCGCCATGACCTCCCCGGTCGCCTTCATCTGGGTGCCCAGGTCCCGGTCGGCCGCGTCGAACTTGTCAAAGGGCCAGCGCGGAATCTTGACCACCACGTAGTCGAGCGCCGGCTCAAACGCGGCGGTCGTACGGCCGGTCACCGGATTCACAATTTCCTCCAGGTTGAGGCCGAGGCTGATTTTGGCCGCCACGCGCGCGATGGGATAGCCGGTGGCCTTGCTGGCCAGCGCGCTGGAGCGCGACACGCGCGGGTTCACTTCAATCACCCGGTACTGGCCCGACTCCGGGTGGACGGCAAACTGGACGTTGCAGCCGCCGCGCACATCGAGCGCCTCGACGATGTCGAGCGAGGCGCGGCGCAGGCGCTGGTACTCCTCATCGGTCAGCGTCTGGCTGGGCGCCACGACGATGGAATCCCCGGTATGGATCCCCACCGGGTCCAGGTTCTCCATGTTGCAGACCACAACGCCGGTGCCGGCGTGATCACGCATCACCTCATATTCGATTTCCTTGTAGCCCTTCATGGACACCTCAATCAGGGCCTGGTGGATGGGGCTCGTGGACAGGGCCCGCTCCGCCACCTGGATGAGGGCCGGCGCATCGTCGGCGAATCCGCCGCCGCTTCCGGCCAGCGTGTAGGCGGGCCGCACCACCACCGGGTAGCCGATGGTCTCCGCGAAGCGAAGCGCCTCCTCCACTGTGGTGACGCTGCGGCTCTCGGCAATCGGCTGGCCCATCTCCAGCATGGTGCTGCGAAACAGGTCGCGGTCCTCCGCCTTCTCGATGCCGGAGAGCGGCGTCCCCAGCAGCTCGACGCCGAGGTCGCTCAGGATGCCGGCCCGCGACAGCTCGCGCGCCAGGTTGAGGCCCATCTGGCCGCCAAGCGTGGCGAGGATCCCGTCTGGGCGCTCGCGCGCCAGGATATTGGCCAGGAAGGAGACGCTCAGAGGCTCGACGTACACCCGGTCCGCCACGCCGAGGTCCGTCATGATGGTGGCCGGATTGCTGTT
>JBMFXK010000121.1:0-7912 GCA_049964315.1 Clostridia bacterium
GTCTTCGCTCCGATTGAGATCGCGGACCACGAGCGACAGACTGTCGGGCGTATGGCCCGGTGTCTCCCAGACTGTGATGCGCACCGCACCGAGAACGATCTCTTCCCCGTCCCGGAGCGCCTGACTGGGGAACTCGGGCTGGGCCCTGTGGCTCAGACTCACCGGCACGCCCACCGCCGCCGCCAGAGCGGCCGCCGAAGAGGCATGATCGGCATGCACGTGAGTCTCCACGACCCATTTGATCTCAAGACCCGCCTCCTGCGCGGCAAGTACGTATGCCTCATAGCCGAGGGCGCCGAGTGCATCCACCACCATGCCCTCGCCCACCGATTCGTCGCCGATAAGATAGGAGCTGCAGCCCAGTGCAGGATCCCGCAGTGTGTCCCAGATCATGGCGCTAAACCTCCATATACCCTATTGGGTATATTAACGATTAACCGGTTTATCTGTCGAGAGGCTTCTGACACGCTTAGGATGACCGGCCGCGACGCGACCCGTGCATGCACGATACTGATGAAGAGAGGATGTTTAAGAAAGTGCTGGAGTGGCTTTTCGGTCCCCGCGTTGACAGCATCGAGGGGCGAGAACTGGCGGGCTGGCTGAAGGCGGACGATCCCCCATTTGTACTGGATGTGCGACTGCCGATGGAGTTCCGCCAAGGTCACATTCCGGGTGCGCACTTGATTCCCCTGGGCGAGGTGGGCCGGCGCCTGCACGAGATTCCAACGGATCGCGAAATCGTCACCGTATGCCGTTCCGGTCACCGCAGCATGGCGGCGGCCCAGCAGCTGCTGAAAGCCGGCTTCACCGTGAAGAACCTCGTCGGGGGCATGTCCGTCTGGAACGGTCCCACCAAGCGATGACGCCACGGCGGCATCGGGTCCGCCCGCATGTGCCGCCTGCGGGGATGACAGCCAAATCCCGCCCGATGGTCGATCTGCGGGCAGACTTCTTTCGACTGCGGGCAGCGCGCTTGCATCGTAAAGTACCGGCGAAGGTATCGGCCATCGAGACACTGCGGTGGTGAGGGACGGAACCAGCCGGCGGGTTCGCCGCGCCCGGAAAGTCGGATGCATCAGACCGCGGTCACGACGGCGGTTTGGGATGCCCGATTTGGACCGCGTCCAGATTCGGCCCGCCAGTCAAGGGGACGTAGACGCCGTGACCGCGCTCCATGTGGCTTCGTGGAATGCCGGACTCTCGGGATTCTTGCCGGAGATGACGGCCAGCTGGGTGCGCGTGGAGCGCAGGCGTATGGACCTCGGTGCACGCCTCCCCATCGATGGTGGGGCGCGGAACGGGACGGCATCCTGCTAGACTTTGCCGACATCGCGATCGCGGGGCGCCGGCCCTCGTGAGTCCGTTTCACCACAGCCCTGGCCGCCGTCCACGGCCTGGCGGTCTGCCGGGCAGTCCCGTCCGTCCTTCCACGGACGGGTAAACGGCCACGGTCCAGTTCTCGCACTCGGTCCACAGGGTCCCGGCACATGCTCGGATGGGTGCGACGACGGCGCTGATACCCTGGTCGGCGAGGAACCAGGGCACGATGTATCGGGGTCGGTCGAGATATCTGGCCGAGACGTTCACGAGATGCGAGCCGTCGTACGCCCGCATGGAGTCATACCGGTCCCTCAGACATCACGACTTGCCGGTTCCATCCCCTCGACAGCCGACATCAGCCGCTGGCGGCCATGTCGGATCACGGCCCGCACGCGGCATCCCGGGCGACGGCGCAATCCGTGGCCTGGATGCATGCCCCGTCGTAATAGATGGCTAGGGCCGGACCCCCAGCTTGTCCAGCAAAAAGGCGTATTGCTCCGCCTCATCCTTCAAATGTGCGAGTCTGCCCGACGTCCCGAAGTGACCGGAACCCATGTGGGTCTTCAGGACCAGGTCATGCTGGCCACTCTTGGTGGCACGAAGCCGCGCCACCCACTTCGCCGGCTCGAAGTAGCCCACCCGCGGGTCATTGAGACCGGCGACCACAAACAGATGCGGGTAGTCTTTGGCCTCGACGTTGTCATAGGGGCTGTACGACTTCATGTACACGTACAGATCCGCATCCTCGGGGTTGCCCCACTCGTCCCACTCGAGCGCCGTCAGCGGAATCGAGGCGTCCAGCATGGTGGTGATGACGTCGACGAACGGCACACCCGCGGCGACGACCCGGAACAGGTCGGGGCGCAGGTTTACTACCGCCCCCATGAGGAGTCCCCCGGCACTGGCCCCCTCCGCGGCGAGCAGCTCGGGCCGGGTGTAACCCTCGTCCACGAGGGCGCTGGCGGCGTCGACAAAGTCGCTGAAGGTGTTGCGCTTCTGCAACAGTTTTCCGTTCCGATACCATGCGTCGCCCAGTTCGGAGCCGCCGCGTACATGGGCGATGGCATAAATTACACCCCGATCCAGCACCGGGAGAAGTTCCGGGGCGAACTCGGGGTCAGAGGTGGCGCCGTAAGCTCCATACCCGTACAGGATCAGGGGAGCGGGCGTCCTTTCCCACAGGTCGCGCCGGGCGACGAGCGAAACCGGAACCCGAGCGCCGTCCCGGGCCGTCACCCACACCTGACGCTGGTCATAGCGCTTGGGGTCGTAGTCGCGCACCGCGTCCTGGGCCAGGCGGGATGTGGCCCCGGTTGCGAGGTCCACCAGTATGTCCGTTCGCGGGGTCACGAGGGAACGGTACTCCACCAGGAACTCCTCGGTCTGGTAGGCCAGGTTGGCACCCGCGCTCACCGTGTAGAGCGCCTCATTCCACCCGAGCCGCGTCAGCGTCCCCTGCCGGTACACCCAGAGCTGGGTGAGACCGTTCTCGCGCCCCTCCAGGACGAGGGCGTCGGAAAAGGGCAGCACATGCTGGAGATACCGGTCGGGGTCGTAGGGTATGAGCGGCTCGGCCTCAGCCGGATCGGGACGGTCGACGGGCACGGTCAGGACCGTGAAGTTTTCCGCCCCCTCGTTCGTCAGGATCACAAACTGGTCCTGCCAATGCTCCAGCAGGTACATGACGGAGGCACGGCGCGGCTGGAAGACGCGAAGCCGGGCCCTGGGGTCATGGAGCGGCAGGTACCAGACCTCGCTCGAGGTGTTGTAGATCTGGGAGGTCAGGAACAGATACTGACCGCTGCGGGAGGCATGCAGACTCAGCGAATAACGGATGTCCGCTTCCTCGAAAAGCACCTCGTCGGTGCCGTGCTTGAGATGGCGGCGGTGCAGACGGTGGGGGCGCTGGGCCGCATCGGCCGTCAGGTAGTAAACCCAGTCCCCCGATGCGTCCCACGCCGTGCTGGCGTCGATGAATACGTTGGGAACCGGTTCACCCACGCGGGCATGCGTATTGAGATCCTGAACGTGGAGCGTATAGCGGTCGGTGCCGTCATGGTTCTCAAGATGCAGGAGGCGTTGGTGGTCGGGACTTACCCGAACCCGCGCCACGTCGAGATACCCGCCGTCCGCCGCCAGCGCATTGGTGTCGAGGAGAAGCTCCTCGCGTGCGGCCGGCAGCTCGGCCCGGGAAGCCGCCCGCTTCCGGTAGTACGCGCGATAGTCGTCGCCGGTATTGATGCGCCAGTAGTAGAAATAAGGACCATAGCGGACCGGCACCCCCTCCTCGGCCGCCGGGATGCGTGCCAGCATGTCGCGGTATAGAGCTTCCTGGACGGGTCTGAGGGGCTCCATCACGTGATCGAAGTAGCGGTTCTCCGCCTCCAGGTACGCGAGGACCTCGGGGTTGTCCCGGTCCTTCAGCCAGAAGTACTCGTCCGGGCGCGAATCTCCGTGCCGCGTGTGCGTGTACGGTTTTGGTTCAACGGTGGGGATGTCGGACATGACGCCTCTCCTCGGACCAGAATTGCCTCGAGTATACCGGAGCGCGCCGCCCCGCCTGCCTGTCGTCCGTTCCAGCATGCACTCGGCGCGTGCAAGGCAAGGCCGACCCGCGACCGGATGAACGGGGAGGCGTCGGGCTGCGAGGCCTTGCGCAAAACAGGGAGATTTTCTCGCCGGCGTCAGCGAGCCAAGACGCCTCCGACACTGTGGACTGCCTTTTCCCCACTGTCCCGCAATCAGCCAGCGGCGGGAAGGGGACGCGTCTGGTACGTCATGTGTGGGCCACGGATCGCCTGTCATGCAAGCACTCCCGCTGCCCGGCGACGGCCGCGCCTGCCAACGGCCCCGTCATCGCAGGCGGGATCCCAGTCTCGGAAGGACACTGGACGGGGATGCCCCCGTCCCTGGCCCGTCATCGCTCGCGACGCCGGCAGCTGCTCCCCGCTTGCACCGCAGCCACACCGGCACGCCAGCCGGATGGTCACGTCTTCCACAGTCCGGCTGGGGCTCGGGGGCAAAGCCGGCTCTACGCGGGAAGACTGTCAAGGCGCAAGCCGCTATGCGTCGCCCAGCTCCTCCTGCAGGAACTGGGCGATCCGGACCCGGATGCCGTCACGCACTTCCCGGAAGCGGTCCATGACCTCCTCCTCAGACCCGGTCGCCCGCGCCGGGTCGGGAAAACCCCAATGCAGGCGCTTGACATGCGGGGGAGTCACGGGGCAGGCATCGCGCGCATCCCCACACAGCGTGACGACATAGTCGGCACGGTCCAGAAGCGCGGGGTCGATGAGTTTGGATGTCTGCCCGGAAATGTCCACGCCGGCTTCGCGCATGGCCGCCACGGCCCGCGGGTTCAGCCCATGGACTTCGATCCCGGCGCTGTGCACTTCGATCCGGGACTGTCCCAGAACACGGGCCCACCCCTCGGCCATCTGGCTTCGGCAGGAGTTTCCCGTACACAAGAAATAGATGAGGGGCGCCGTCATACCAATCCCTCCTTACCGTCCTGAATCCCCTTGAACCAGGTGCGTCGGAAGTACAACGCGACGTTTACGAGCGCGATCATGACCGGAACTTCCACCAGAGGCCCTATCACAGCCGCAAAGGCGGCCCCCGAGTTGATGCCAAAGATCCCTACGGTCACCGCGATGGCCAGCTCGAAGTTGTTGCTGGCCGCGGTGAACGAGAGTGTGCACGTGGTGGGGTAGTCGGCGCCGACCCTCCGCCCCCACGCGAACGATGCCAGGAACATGATCAGGAAGTAAATCAGGAGGGGAGCGGCGATGCGCAGGACATCGAGGGGCAGCTCAACGATGAGGTGCCCCTTCAGCGAGAACATCACGACGATGGTAAACAGCAGGGCGATCAGGGTTAACGGGCTCACGGCGGGGACAAACCGCCGCTCGTACCAGACCCGTCCCCTGGCCCTCATGAGTCCGAACCGGCTCAGGACTCCCAGCAAGAGTGGGATGCCCAGGTAGATGAAGACGCTCTGGGCCACCGCGCCAATTGCGAGATGAATCGTCAGGCTGTGGATTCCCAGCCAACGGGGCAACACGGTCACAAACACATAGGCATACGCGGAATAAAAGAGCACCTGAAACAAAGCATTGAACGCCACCAGGCCGGCCGCATATTCGGCGCTCCCTTGTGACAGGTCGTTCCAGACAATCACCATCGCGATGCAGCGGGCGAGGCCGATCATGATCAAGCCGACCATGTACTCGGGATAGCCGCGCAGGAACACGATGGCCAGGACAAACATCAAGACCGGCCCCAACACCCAGTTCTGAACCAGGGACAGTCCCAAGATCCGGCCATCTCTGAAGACCCGGCCCATTTCCTCATACCGGACCCTCGCCAGCGGCGGGTACATCATGACGATGAGTCCGATCGCAATGGGGATGGACGTGGTGCCGACATGCCACTGACTGAGGGCGCCAGCAAAACCGGGTGACAGATTGCCGATGACAACGCCCACCGCCATAGCGGCGAAGATCCACACGGTGAGGAACCGATCCAGAATCGATAGCCGTCGACTCATGGGCACCCTACTCCATTACCGACATGTGACCAGAAGCCCCAGGTCATCCAGCCGGCGCAAGTCCTCGCTCAGATCGGGCAAGTGGGTCACCGAGAACCCGATCTCCGCCAGACGCTCCTTGTGCAGCGAATAGAACACCCACATCCCCTTGCGCGCTTCCCGGACCAGCCCGGCGGTCTTAAGACGGCTCATATGCTTGGACACCGCTGGCTGGGAGATGCCAAAGAGCGGCACCAATTCACAGACGCAGCAGTCCCGGATGTTGAGAAGCGACACAATCCTCAACCGAGTGGGATCGGCCAGAGCCTTCAGGGCGTCGGCCAAGTCGCGAACGTCCACCAGCATCACCGATGAACATTATAGCTATATCGTTATGACTGTGCCGTCCCGCCTTACCGTCCGCCGTATTCGCGGTGCGCTCCCGCAAAACATCTTTACGCCGCGCCGGAGGATGTCCGGAGCTGGCGCACCGTGCGAAACCGACCGCCGGACACGCAGCCCAAGCATAGCCCGGCGACGCGCTCCTGCAACAAAGTGGAAGCCCTGGTAAGCGGTGCACCCCGCCGGCCATATAGTGCGAGCGACATTGGGGGGTATGTGGTGGCTACGTTCGAGCATGGTCTGCCATATCACGCCTGGGGGAGCCGGTATCTTTACCTGCAGTCCCCCAGCTCCGGGGCACGGATGTCAAAGTATTTCAAACTCTGTTCCATCAATTCCTGCAGCATTCCGCACCGCTCGAGGGACCGATGGGAAGCCCTATCGGCATCGACGGCATCCTGGGTCCGCACACCGGCCACGCCATCCATCACTGGCAACAGTATTTCGGCCTGCCCGATGACGGGGTAATCGGCCCCGTCACCGGAGCCACGCTCGGGCAGTACGACGGCGCGTATGGCGGTCCGCCCTTTGGCAGTCGTGCCATCGATCATCTCGGCCAAATTGGCGGTGACGTGATCGGCCTGCAAAACCGCCTCAACTGCTATGGCTACTGGTCGGAAGTTGGCGAGCCCGCCGATGGTCATTTCGGCCACAAGACCCGGGATGCCGTGCATGACTTCCAGTACGACATGAACGCGCTGGGCATCGACCCCGGCGTGCCCACCGATGAATTCGTGCACTACGAAACCTTCGATGAGCTCTGGGCGTACACCTATTTGGCCGCGCGCGGGTTGTGGGAGGGCCGAAACGGTATCGACACCCTCTGGCTCCAGCATTTCTTGAAGAACGCGGGCTTCTACTCGGGGACGTTGGGCGGGTACTTCGGCAGGCGCTGCGCCAGGCGGTCCGGCGATTCCAAGGCTCGGTCGGCATCACCCAGGACGGTGTTGTCGGACCCGTGACGATGTACCACATCGGGCAGGTCTACAACAAGCCCGCTTCCAACTGGCCCTAAACCGCGGGCCGGAGTGGCTCGCCGGTACGCCGGAGACCGCCGCGGCCCTAAATCTCGCACCTTGGCCAGACTCAGCGGGCCCGGAAGGGGTGTTCCGGTTCAGGAATGGGACGAGTGCCTAGCTGGTCTTCCGGCGACCGGTCCACCCCTCGAGGGTGGCTCGATCCTCGGCGGTCAGGGTCCACGGGGCGATCGGACCCCCTTGAGGCCGAGTGTCGGGGGAGTGGCTGAACTCATACATGATCCCGATCTTGAACTTGAAACTCAGGACACTAACGCCGGAGAGCACTTGGGACAAGCCCGGGGTCCAGCGTGGCAGGGTCGCGATCGACCAACGGAAGCACGCCCCCCTCCACTTCGCCTGCGGTGTGATGCGCGTGACGTAAGTCCAACACTCCAGTTGCCTCTCGACAATCCCTTAGGCAATGGAACCCCGAGGGGCACGCCACATCCGAGGCGGTGAACCACCCACGGCGTCCCCCTTCCCACCCACGACACCTCGGCCCTGTTCTCCGTCACGCCCGCAGCGCGCTTACCTGTCCTGCGAGAGGCGGGCCGGCCGGACGACACGGCAGGACGCCACCCCCTCTAAGTGATCCTGCAACACGCGACCCCCAAGGTCCAAGATCTCACGGACCCGGTCATCG
>JBMFXK010000122.1:0-7911 GCA_049964315.1 Clostridia bacterium
CACGTACTTCTCCCGCCGGAACGCCACTGCGCCGTCCCCGCCGCGGCCGGCTTCGAGATAGATGCGCGCCTCATCAACGAACATCGTCCGCTCCCTCCCGCCAACCCGCGTCCAACACTGCCGTCCCCTCATGCCAGACCCAGCGGCCGGGCAACGTACGCACCAGGGCAGCAGCGCCGCCGCCAGAGACCTGCACCCGGAATCCGACGCCGCGCACGTGCACCCGCACCGCCACTTCCTCTGGCACAGCCCTCGCGCCCTGAATCACGCGGTCCAGCCTGGCAAGCAGACTGGACCAGGACGGCCGAGCGTCCGCGCCGACATCGATGACCACCGTCGCACCGACGCGCTCGGCCAGACTCCACAGTTCCACCAAGCGTAATTGTGCCCAGGCCGGGAGGATGCGGAGCGCATCCGAGCGCGCCCGTTCCGCCTCCACAACCCGCTCAAGGTACTCCTGCGCCTTCTCGAGGCGGCCAAGCGTGATCCAGCCCGCCACGACCTGCACCTGATTGTTGGCACGATGGCGCTCATACGCCAGGAGGGTCGCAGCCCGCCGCGCCGCGAGCCTGAGCCACAACGAAGAAAACCCCGCGCCCATCCCCGACGGGGCGGAGACGGGCGCACGGGGTTTGGCATCGTTTGGCGAATCCTGCGGGGGCAGCATCTCGGGCCCCTTGTCTTTAGCTAGCTGGCTTCGGTGGGTACGATGCTGATGTACTTGCGCGAAAGCCGGCCGGGATGAAACGACACGGTGCCGTCCACCAGGGCGTAGATCGTGTAATCCTTGCCGAGCCCCACATTCTTGCCGGGGTGAAAGTGCGTGCCGCGCTGCCGGACGATGATGCTGCCGGCGGTCACCCACTGGCCATCCGACCGCTTCACACCCAGGTACTGCGGGTTGGAGTCGCGCCCGTTGCGGGAGCTTCCGCCACCCTTCTTGTGCGCGAACAGCTGAAGTTCCATAATGTCCCCTCTTCTCTATCGGGATCCGGCTTCGAACGTTACAAATCGGGAATAACTGCCGGCCAGGTCGCGCAGGCCGGCCAGAATCGTATCGACGACCGCCCTCTGTTCGCGGCCAGCGCCGGGCTCGAAGCGGAACTCGGCATGCCCAGGATCCACCTCATAGGACGCCTGGCCCGGCACGACCTGCTGGAGCCCCAGCCGGAGCGTCTCCACGAGAGCCGACACACCCGCGCACACGATGTCCTCGCCCGGATTGGCCTGCCCGGCATGCCCGTCCACCGCGAGCCTCCGGGTTTCGCCATCTTGAAACTCGACCCGGATCGTGATCATGTCCGCGGTCAGGACGAGGCGGCAGGCAATTCGATGCGATCGATAAGCACGCGGCTCAAATACTGGCGATGACCCTGGCGGCGCCGGTAATTCTTCTTCGGCTTGTACTTGAAGACCAGGATCTTCTTGCCCCGCTCCTGCGCCACTATAGTGGCTACGGCGCGCGCACCCGCGACGTAGGGCCGCCCGATGTGGGCCTCACCCGCGTCGTCCACAACCAGGAGGAGCCGTTCAAACGCGATCGTGGTCCCGGCTTCCACCGGAAGCTTCTCTACCACGATCTGCTGGCCGGGCTGCACGTTGTACTGACGGCCGCCGGTCTCTACCACCGCGTACATGTCTAACGTCCCCCTATGAAACGCAAAGAAAGTCCGTCGGCTATGCTAGCATTCGCCGAAATGCTTTGTCAAACAACCGATCCCTCGCCCGCCGATGCCACGCATCTCGGCACGCCTCACTCTCGCCATACAGACGACGAAGCTCGAGCGGCAGGCTGCCTGAAACGCTCCGTCCGCCGCATACAGGACCGCGGGTAGGCCGTGTGCCTGGGCCTGCAGGACGCTCGGCTGCTTGTCGTCGACGAAGAGACACGAAGCCACCCTGTCCCGCGCCACACTCCAAGCGGCCAGGTATATGGCCGGATCGGGTTTGGCTGCGCATGCCCCCGCGAGGCGTTGATGACAGCGTCAAACAGCTCCCAGATGCCTTTCAGGGCCAGCCGGCGTTCCAGCATCGGGTCGGCGCTGCTCACCGCGACCATCTGCAGCCCCGTGCCCCGCTGCCCGAGAAATCGGACCATGGGCACGTTCAGCCTGAGTTCACACTCTGAGCGCATGCCTCCAGCCGCCGCGCGTCGACGCCCAGGAGGTCCACCACCGGCCGCATGCAAGCGGATTAGCAAGCTGCCCCGCGCGGCACCGGTCCCACGGATCCTCCGCCCTGCAGAAGACGTCTTGCGGTCGGACGGGCGCCTGCGGGCCCAGTTCGGTCTCGAGGCGGTGCCAGAAGAGGGCGGCGGGCAGCAGCACGACCCCGCCGATGTCGGCCAGGATAGTCTCGACCGTCACATCCGTCACATCCGTCAGATCCGTCAGGTCGTCCCGCATGGCGGCGGTGTCCTCAGGACATCTCGTCCGGCCAGCGGGTGGTCACGACTTTCGACTCGGTGTAGAACAGGTACCCGTCGCGGCCGGTTGCGTGCAGATCCCCATAAAATGAGGTTTTCCAGCCCGCAAACGGGAAGATGGCCACCGGCGCCGCCACGCCGACGTTGACCCCGACCATGCCAGCCTCGATATGGTCACGGAAATAGCGCGCCGCATGGCCTGAGCGCGTGTAGATGGACGCCGTGTTGCCAAACGCGGAGCGGTTCGCGAGGTCGACCGCGGTCTGCAGGTCCGGCACCCGGATCACGCTCAGGACCGGTCCGAAGATTTCCTCGCGTGCGATGGTCATGTCCGGACGAACGTCGTCGAACAGGGTCGGACCCAGAAAGAAGCCCCCCGCGGCAAAGCGGTCGCCGCGACCGTCGCGCACCAACCGCGCCCCCTCTCGGACGCCGCTCTCAATGTAACCGACCACCCGGGCCCGGTGTTCGCTGCGGATAAGCGGGCCCATCTCCACACCCTCCTCCGTGCCCGGTCCCACCCGCAGGCGGTCGCCAGCCTCCTTGAGGGCGGCGACCAGCGGGTCGGCCACCTCTCCCACCGCCAGCACCACCGAGCACGCCAGGCAACGCTCCCCGGCCGACCCGTATCCCGAGTTGACCAGACCACGGACCGCGTCCGTGAGGATGACATCCGGCATCACGACGTGGAAGTTCTTGGCGCCGCCGAGGGCCTGCACGCGTTTGCCGTGCGCGGCCGCCGATTGGTAGACGTGGCGGGCCACCGGTTCCGACCCGACAAATGACACCGCCCGGATGTCGGGGTGGGCCAGGATGCCCTCGGCTACCTGCGCTCCGCCGTGCACCACATTCAGTGCCCCTGGCGGAAGCCCGGCTGCGCTGAGCAGCTCGGCCAGGCGCAGGGCCGTGCGGGGAGTACGGTCGGACGGCTTCAACACAAATGTGTTGCCGGCCACCAGCGCGATGGGAAACATCCACAGCGGGATCATGGCGGGGAAGTTGAACGGGGTCAGGCCCGCCACCACGCCGATCGGCACCCGGATAGCTGTCACATCCACGCCGTGCGCGATGTTGGCCACCACCTCGCCTTTCAAAACGGAAGGCGCGCTGGCGGCCAGTTCCACCACCTCGATGCCCCGACCAACCTCTGCATAGGCGTCATCCAGCACCTTGCCGTGCTCGTCGGTGACACATCGGGCAAGCTCGCGGCGCGCACTCTCCAGGAGGTCCCGGAACCGAAACATCACCCGGGCCCTCTCCATGATCGGCGTCGCGGCCCAATCCGGGAACGCCGCCCGGGCGGTCTGCACGGCCTCCTCCAGCGCGGCCAGGTCGTCCATCGGCACCGATGCGACGGCGTCCCCGGTGGCCGGATTGTACAGAGGCGCCCACTGAGTTGCGGCGCTCAGGCGAAACTGACCCCCGATGTAGTGGGGCAGCCGCTCAAGCTCCACCCCGGTTTGGCCGGTGCTCATGAAACCGGCACCCGCGTCGGCGTCACCTGCGACAGCTCCGGGTGACGCTGGTAAATCTCATCCATCGTATGCCGCAGCACGTGCACCGCCTCCTCCACCTCGCTCCTGGGCACCGTCATGGGCGGCGCCAGGCGGATGGTGTTGCCATACAGTCCGCCGCGCCCGACCAGAAGTCCCCGCGCGCGGGCCCCTTCCATGACCTCGCCGGCCAAGTCCGGGGCCGGAGCCTTGTCCGCGCGCACCATCTCCAACCCCTGCATTAAGCCGCGGCCGCGAACGTCTCCCACCGCGGGATAACGGTCCGAGACTTCCTCCAGTCCGGCGCGCAGCTCGCGCCCGCGCTCCGTCACGTTGGCCGTCAGGTTCTCCGAGGCCATGACATCCAGGGTGGCGAGGGCTGCCCGCATGGAGAGCGGATTTCCCCCAAAGGTGGAGATGGTCGGCCCGGTGTAGGGACGCGCGATGTCGGCGGTGGTGATGGTGGCGCCGACAGGCAGTCCGTTGGCCAGGCCCTTGGCAAAGGTCATGATGTCCGGCACCACGCCGTAATAGTCGATGCCGAAGGCGTAGCCGGTGCGGCCAAACCCGGTCTGCACTTCGTCGTCGATAAACAGGGCGCCATGCTTGCGGACGATGCTGACCGCTTCCTCAAAGTATGGCTTTGGCGGGGTGATGAAGCCGCCCACGCCCTGGATGGGTTCGGCCAGAAAGGCAGCCGGGCGGCCCGTGGTCGAGGTCGCGATCAGTTCCTCGAGATCCTTGGCGCACTCTAGCGCACAGGTGTCCGGCGTCCGGTTGAAGGGGCACCGATAGCAGTACGGATTGAGGGCATGCCGGACCGGCAGCGCGCCGAGGCCCTGACGCCAGGGGGCCTGTCCGGTGAGCCCCATCCCGAGCTGCGACCGCCCGGAATAGCTGTGCCGCAGCGCAATGATCTCGCTCGATCCGGTGGCCCGCTGCGCCAGCGCCACCGCGGTTTCATTGGCCTCGGTACCGCTGGTGGTGAAGAAACTCTGCTGCAGCCCGCCCGGTGTGAGCGCGGCCAGGCGTTCGGCCAGGTCCACCATCGGCTCGGTGATGTATTCGGTGGAGGTGTGGACCAGCGTCCGCACCTGATCGGTCACGGCCGCCGTGATGGCGGGGTGGGCGTGACCGATGGAGACCGTCAGAATGCCGCCGAAAAAGTCCAGATAGCGCGTGCCGCGATCGTCAGTCACGTGGGTGCCGGATCCTTCCACCAGCACCAGCGGCTCCCGGTAGTAAAGGCCGACGCCCGGCATCAAGTAACGGCGCTGCGCGTCCACCAATTCGTCATGGCTGCGTCGGGAAGGTCTTGGACCATTCCCTCTCTGATCCTTCACGAAAAGTTCCCTTCCTTTTCAATAGGTTCAACAGGCACTTAGCCTCGGATAAACGGCGACCAAAAACGCCTCTGCCGATTACCATTCGAGCTTGGCGCCCGGACACCTTCGCGGAAATATTGCGAGGCGGTCGGGCGCTGACAGCTTTCCGGCCGGTTTACAAGATGAATTTCCAAAGTGTATGGTTCAGAACGAAAACGTCCTCGGCGCTCTCGCCGCCTTAACTTCGACTAACCTGGAGGAGACGCATGCGCCTGCTTTCCGACCTCGTGGCAGAACGGGCGATCGGTTGCACTGTTGGATCCGGAGCTTCCCGGCCCCGATCCGGACACCATCAAAGAATTAGTCAGTCTGGCCATCCTGGCGCCTAATCATAAGTTCACGTTTCCGTGGCGTTTTCACGTCGTGACGGGCGATGACCGCAAGGAGCTCGGACGGCTGTGGGCGGAGGAGTCGCGCGAGAACGACTGGGTGCCGGAGAGTGCCCTCGCACGCGAGGCCGCGAAGCTGGAGCGGGGACCGGTCCTGATCTTCGTAGGCATGGTGAGCGAGACGGAGAACGCGGTGCGTTATCAGGAAGATCTGCTGGCTACGGGAGCCGCGGTGGAGAATCTCCTCCTGCTCTTCCATGATCGCGGCTTCTCCACCATGTGGCGGACCGGACGCATGGTTGTGAGCAAGAAAATCAAGGCGGCCATCGGATATCAGGAGGGTGAGGAAACGGTCGCGGTGCTTTATGTGGGCCAGATGTCGACCACCTTCAACCCTCCGCCGCGACGGCGCCCGCCAGTTGAGGACGTCATCTCGTTCGGCCTGACGCACTCGTCATAAGCGATCCCTTTTTGGAGGAGGTCATGATGTCGCCCTCAACGGCTGAAGTCACCCACGCCCCGCCTGCGGCCCGTTCCATCCGCGAAGTGGTGTTCGGCGTCAACGACGGACTGGTCTCCATTACCGGGGTCGTGGTGAGCGTCACCATTTCCAATCTGGGGCGCCATGCCATCCTCGTGGCCGGCCTGGCCGCGATGGTGGCGGCAACCGTCTCGATGGCGCTCGGTCAGTTTCTTTCCACCCGCGCCGAGCACGAGTACTTCCAAGCCGAGTGGGAGCGCGAGATGCGCGAAGTGCAGGAAGTGCCGGATGAAGAGCAGCGTGAGGTCGAGGAGATCCTCATCAACAAAGGGTTCACGACCGAGGAGGCCACCAACTTCACCCAGCGGCTCATGAAGGACAAGCACCAATGGGTGGACTTCATGATGAAAGAGGAACTGGGCATCATGATGGAGGACTCGTCGCAGTCGTGGACGGATGCCGGCGTCATGGCGCTGTCGGTGATTGCGGGCTCGGTGCCGCCCATCGTGCCGTTCCTGTTGCCGATTCCGACCTCGACGGCACTGCTCTGGAGCGTCGGCCTGGCCATTGCCACGGCGTTTTTGCTGGGCACCCTGAAGGCTGTGGTCGCCCGCGGATCGTGGTGGCGGAGCGGCCTTCAGTTCCTGCTGGTCACCGCGGCGGCTGTCGGTGTCGGCGTTCTGGTGGGCAAGGCGCTGGGCGGGCTGGCCGGCGTGATAGGAGGATAACGGAACCCTAAGGGCTTTCTCACGGTCTGTCCATGGCCCTTTCACGTTCCCCGCCTACGCTCGAAGAGCGAATTGGGGGGACGTCACATGTGCGGAATCGCCGGGGAATGGATCACACGGCCGTCGATTGCGGGACCGCCGGATCTGAGAGGTGTGGTGGAGGCGCTTTCCTGGCTCCGTCACCGCGGACCTGACGGGGAGGGCGTCTTTTCGGCTCACCGCGGCAGCATTGCCATGACCCGGCTGCGGGTGCGAGGCTCTGATGCGGCGATTCCCCCGTATATCTCGGAGGATGGTCAGATTGGCGCCGTCATGAACGGCGAACTGTACAACTACCATGAGCTGCGCGACTTCGTCCTGGCTCGCGGGCACCGGCTCTTGACCGATGCCGACAGCGAAGTGCTGCCTCACCTCTACGAAGAGCTGGGACCCGACATGCTCCCGCGCCTCACCGGAATGTTTGCCATTGCGGTGCTGGACCGGCGGCGGAACAGTCTGCTGCTGGCGCGGGACCGGCTCGGCTTGAAACCGCTCTACCTGTGGGAAACTCCCGGGCGGATCCGGTTCGCCTCCGAACTGAAAGCATTCTGGGCGTGGCCCGACTTCGACCCCACCTTTGATGAATCGCTGGTTCCGCGATACCTCTTTCATCGCTTCGTGCCCGCCCCCCGCACCATGTTCCGGGAGGTGACGAAACTGCCTCCCGGACATCGGCTCATGCCCCAAGACAGTCTCCATCCCCTCTCCGAATCGTGGTGGACGCTGTCCGAGCGCCCGCTGAACCTGCTGCCCGGGTCGTTTGAAGGCGCATCGGGCGAGCTTGCGGAACGCTGGCTGGAGGTGATGCGGGATCATCTGCCCACCGATCGCCGCACCGGCATCCTGCTGTCCGGCGGGGTGGACTCGGCCTGGGTCGCCTGGGGTGCCGCCCGCGACCTGCCCGGGGCCCCGGCCCTCACCGTTTCGCCCGGTGCGAGCCAAAGTGTGCTCGACGAATCCAAGACAGCCGCCGACCTCGCCGTCCGCCTCGGCCTGACGCCGGTGGAGGTTCCCATCTCCACCGACCTCGA
>JBMFXK010000123.1:0-7898 GCA_049964315.1 Clostridia bacterium
AGGCGGTCCCATAGGGCCGCCCAGTGCTCGTCAGGCGCGGGGACGAAATCCGCTCGCGTCACCGACCGACGACACGGCACCCAGCCCTCGCTGTTCACCTTCACGCCGGACATCATGACCGCGTCGGCGCGTCCCCGATGGAGGGATCGCAGCGCCTCCAGCGGCGCCTCGAGCAGTCCGTGCACCTCCTCGCGCGCCACTTGAAAGCGGGCCAGCGGCCGGCGCGTCACGTGGACATACTCGTAGGCCCACTCCCGAACCTCGATTCCGTGCGTCACCGCATCGATGGGAACACCGCCCATAGCGCGGATGCGCACACGGCTGAGACCCAGCTCCTCGTGGAGCTCGCGCCGCATCGCGGGCAAGGTGCCTTCGCCGGCGCGCACGTGCCCGCCCGCCGTCACGTCCAGCAAGTTGGGAAAGTCAAGCCGGTCCGGGGTCCGCCACTGGAACACCACCCGCACGCGACCGCCGAGGGGCCGCAGCACCCACACGTGAACCGTGGGATGTCGGAGGCCGCGCCGGTGCGCGTCCTCCCTCGACGCGCGCCCCACCACCTGGCCTTCATCGTCGACGACATCCACCCATTCCTCGTCGGAAGCGGACAGCCCGCCTGCGACCATGCTGTCGCGCTCGCTCACGCGTCACCCCCGCTGTGTCGATTCCTGCGGGTCCACCTTACCCTATCAGCCGACGGGGAGGCTCGCGCCGCGGGCGCGGCGCATCCACCGGAGAGGCCCGGGACTCACTCGTCAGGCGGGAGAAGCGGATGGCGGATGACCGGTCCTTGACCGCGACGGTACACCATGATGGTCCGCGTGAAGGAGATGACGATGACACCGTCCTGGTTGTAGCCGGTGGTCCGCACGGTCACGATGCCGACATCCGGCCGAGAGGCGGAGGCGCGGGTGGCCAGCACGGTGGACTGCGAGTAGAGCGTATCCCCTTCAAATACGGGGTGCGGGAGGCGCACCTCGTCCCAGCCCAGGTTGGCAAAGACATTCTGGGAGACGTCGGTCACGCTCTGGCCCGTAATGAGGGCGAGGGTGAAGGTGGAGTCGACCAGCGGCTTTCCAAACGCGGTCTGGGCGGCATAGTGATGGTCCACGTGGATGGGCGCCGTGTTCTGGGTGAGGAGCGTAAACCACATGTTGTCGGTGGTGGTAACGGTTCTTCCCAATGGATGGCGGTACGTGTCCCCGACCTCGAAATCTTCGAAAAAGCGCCCCTGCCAGCCTTCCCTCTCCACAGCCGACTCCTCTCTCCTATGGTGCCTTGGGGCTGTCCGAACCACCCTCCTGCAGCATGCGGCGTGCCCGCTCGATCACCGGCCGGTCCACCATCATCCCGCCTACGCTGACCACCCCTTGACCGCGCTCCACGGCCTCCAGCACGGCACGGGCCCACCTACGGTCGTCCTCTGACGGAGTGAATGCATCACGGATCACCGCAATCTGGTCAGGATGGATGGCGAGCTTGCCGGCAAACCCCAGGGCGTAGGACCGGGTGGCGCTCTGCGTGAGGCCGGCCGTGTCCCGGTACTGAGGGTACACCGCGTCAATGGGGCCCGGCCATCCATGCACCCTGCTCAGGAAAACAATCGCGGACTGCGCCCACAGAAGCTCCGCCTCCCCGCCGGTCGCCCGGGCGCCGATGTCAACGCGGTAGTCGAGGGCTCCAAACGCCAGTCGCACGGAGACGGAGGAGGGGATGGGCCACGGTTCCCGTTGCAGCTCATAAATCGAACGGGCGGTCTCCACCAGCAGGAGCCAGTCGGTGACCGCAGCATGATTGGCCAGGCAGGCGACGCTCTCGCGGTCCACCTTCGGCAGCACCACGCGGCGCAGGCCCACCTCTTCAAGACAGGCGATATCGTCCGCACCCGCCGGCGTACCGAGTGCATTGATGCGAACCCAGGGCGGGCGGTCCTCCCTGGTTAGTGACCGGGCCAGATCGCGCAAGGCGTGCCGCGCAGCGGACTTGTCGCCCTGCCCCACGCTGTCTTCGAGGTCCCAGATCGCCTGATCCGCGTCGCCGCGCAGCGCGGCCAGGCAGCGGTCCGGCCGCGTGAGCGGCGAGAAAAGCCATGAGCGGACCGACTCCATCACGACCGCCCCCCTGCCGCCAACGCTCCCACCCATCCCACGACCGGGGCCGCCGGCAGGTGCTTCACCCACTGCCGCAGAGACGCCACGTCTTCCGGCCGCTTCATACCCCCGAACGCGGCCAACGCCCTCGCCTTTTCAATGAGGTCAGGCTCCCCGATCGGGTTTTGCGGGTCGCCCTTGGGAAACTCCACCCGCCCGTGGAGCCTTCCCCGGTCGGTCTCCACGTCGACCTTCCCGATCCACTGCTGCGGGTACGCGGCCTGCACTTCCTGGTCCACCACCATGTCCACCTGGGGAAGAAACATCCGGATGGCCGGGTCTTCAAGATCCTCTGCGGAGAAGTCGCCGATCCCGGCATGGCCGCGGACCGCAATCAGGCCCAGCACGAAGCCCATCGAGAATTTCGCCTGGTGCCCCGTGGCCGGCACGCCGACTGGGCCGAGGACGTCCAGGGCGCCCTGCGTCACATACGCCGTCACATGCCGGATCTGCCCCGCGCTGAGATCGTGCCTCGCCATCACGTCCTGGAGGGCGTCCGCCGCCGGGTGGGTGTGCCGGCACGACGCGTGCCACTTAAGCGAGGTATCGAGGACGGCCCAGCGGTGCCCGAGGTCGCGGAGGAGCGCTTCGGGATTGTTGGCCCCGGCCATGGCGGCTGACATACCCTGCGGCCCTTCTAAAATGTCGGCAGCTCCGGACAGGCCTTCCCGGCTCAGGTGTACCGCCAGGACGCCGGTGGCCGCGGCCCGCCCGGCATGGAAGGGCTTGGAGTCGGCACCGGTGCGGAGAAACTCCCAGAGGCCGGCAGCGCCGGTCCCGGCCGTTCCCCATGCGCTGAGCAGGCCCTTCGGGTCGAGATCCAGCAGCTTTGCCGCCGCCGTGGCCGCTCCCAATGCGCCGGCGGTGCCGGTCGCATGAAAAAGCCGGTAGTGGCTCTGGCCCAGGAACTGTCCCACCCGGGTCGCCGCCTCGTAGCCCGCGACCGCGGCGGCCAGGACCTGGCGTCCCGACGCGCCCACAGCCTGGGCCACAGCGAGCGCGGCCGGGAATACCACCGTGCCGGGGTAGACGACTGAGGCGTTGTGCAGGTCGTCCTGCTCCACCGCATGGGAAGCGGCGCCGTTTACAAACGCGGCCCAGTAAGGACTTCCGGCACCCCCCATCAGGATCTGCGACGGTCCGGACAGTCCTCCGAGGGCGGCGGCTGCGCGCTGCACCGCTTGTATGGCGGGCATGGCCGCGCCGGCCCAGGCCGAGGCCACCCAGTCAAACAGCAGATCTTCGGTCCGGTCGACGACCGCGGGAGGCAGGTGGTCGAACCGGAGTTCAGCCAGGTATTCGGCCAGTGTTTCAGTGGCTGTGCATCCGCTCATGAGCGCCTCCCTCGTCGGTCGGTCCGGTCGTCCCCTGGACCCGGAGACGGCGCCTCGCGCCGACGTCGCAACCCAGTTCGCCCAGAATCTGATCGGTGTGCTGTCCCACTTCCGGCACGCTGCCCGCCACCGGTTGCGCATCCGACAAATCGATGGGGGGAAACGGCGCCCGCACCGTCCCGCCGCGCACCTCCAGCTCCCACCAGCGCCGGCGGGCCTCCAGCTGGGGATGGTGCCAGAATCCGGTCAAATCACGGTAGGCCGCGTAGGCGATGCGGGCCCCGGTCAGGCGCGCCTCCAAGGTCGTGCGGTCCATGCGCGCAAACGCCGCCACGATGGCTGCATCCACCCGCGGCCGCTGCTGGAGCCGCCGCGCATGTCCGGCCAGATCCTGGCTCACGAGATCCGGGCGCTCAATAACCTCGCGGCAGAACCGCTCCCATTCGGCATCCGTCTGCACGGCGATAAAGACGCGCTCCCCGTCCCCGGTCGGATAGACCCCGTAGGGCACGATGGTGGCGTGATGCGCCCCGGTGCGTGCCGGAGCCGAGCCGCCGTAGGCGGCCAGATACGCCGCGTGCGTCATCCACTCGCCCAGCGCGTCCAGCATGCTCACGTCCACCACCTGCCCGGTGCCTGCGCGCGCGCGCTGACCAAGCGCCAGCAGCACTCCCATCGCGGTGTACATGCCGGCCGCAATGTCAGCAATGGAGATGCCGGCCTTGGACGGCGTCTCCGGCGTGCCGGTGACGGAGAGAAAGCCGGCCTCGGACTGGACCAGGAGGTCGTACGCCTTGCGGTCCGCATACGGCCCGTCCCGCCCGTATCCGGAGACATGCGCGACGATGAGGCGGGGATACCGGTCTCGCAGCGCTTGGTCGGAAAAGCCGAGGCGCGCGAGGGCGCCTGGAGCCAGGTTCTCCACCAACACGTCCGCGCGCTCCAGCAGGCGGTGCAGGATCTCCGATCCGGCAGGGGCTTTAAGGTCCAGGGCGAGGCTCTCCTTGGCCCGGTTCAGCCACACAAAATAGCTGGCCAGGCCGTGCACGGCCTGGTCGTAATAGCGGCCGAAGTCTCCGCTGCCGGGCCGTTCGATCTTGATGACGCGGGCTCCCCAGTCGGCCAGCTGGCGGGTCGCAAACGGCGCCGCCACCGCCTGCTCGACGGCCACCACGGTGATGCCTTGCAGCGGCCGCATCAGTAGGACCGCGGAAGGCCGAGCACGTGCTCGGCCAGATACGACAGGATCAAATTCGTGGAGATGGGGGCCACCTGGAAGAGCCGGGTCTCGCGGAACTTCCGCTCGATGTCCATCTCCTCGACGAATGCGTATCCCCCATACGTCTGCATGGCGGCGTTGGCGGCCTCCCAGGACGCGTCGGCAGCCAGCAGCTTGGCCATGTTGGCCTCCGGTCCGGGGACCTCGCCGCGGTCGAAGCGGGCGGCCGCCTCGTAACGCATCAGATCCGCCGCGCGGATGTTCGCATAGGCACGCGCGATGGGGAAGGACACGCCCTGATTCCGGCCGATGGGACGGCCGAAGACGACCCGCGTCTTGGCATACTGGGAAGCCCGGTCAATAAACCAATACCCGTCGCCGATGCACTCGGCGGCAATCAGGATGCGCTCGGCGTTCATCCCGTCCAGGACATGCCGGAAACCCTGTCCCTCTTCCCCCACCAGACTGGACGCCGGAACCCGAAGACCGTCGAAGTAGAGGGCGTTGGTCTCGTGGTTCATCATGGTCGCGATGGGCTCGACATGAAGGCCGCGCCCGATGGCCTGGTGGAGGTCGACCAGGAACAGCGAGAGACCGTCTGAGGCCCGCACCACCGCCTCCAGCGAGGTGGTGCGGGCCAGGAGCAACAGGTAGTCAGAGTGCTGGACCCGGGAGATAAATACCTTCTGACCGGTCAGGACGTAATGAGCGCCGTCCCGCACGGCGGTGGTGCGGAGGTGTGTGGTGTCGGACCCGCTTTCCGGTTCGGTGACGCCAAACGCCTGCAGGCGCACCTCTCCGCTGGCGATGCGGGGCAGCAGGTCCCGCTTCTGCTCGGACGAGCCGTGCCGCAGGATCGCCCCCATAACGTACATCTGGGCGTGGCAGGCGGCGGCGTTGCCGCCCGATCGGTTGATTTCCTCGAGAATGACCGATGCCTCGGTGACCCCGAGTCCCGATCCCCCATACTCCTGGGGAATCAGGGCAGCCAGGTAGCCCGCTTCCGTGAGCGCCGAGACGAACTCGAGCGGGTATTCGCGCAGGTGATCGCGCTCCCGCCAGTAGGAACCGGGAAACGCCCGGCAGATGTCCCGCACGGCGCCTCGCAGGTCCTCCAGCGATACGGTCGGCATGGTGCCATCCTCCCCCGGCTTGGAGCCCGCCACCGGCGACGGCGGTTCCGAGCCATCTCCCACAGGCCCAAGGCCCGTGGCCCATGGATGCCGCTTCACGAAGTCCGCCGCGATCTCCTCCACGGGCAACGCTTTAGAGAACGGCCCTACACCCACGGAGAGGTAAAACTGCCGGTACTGTCCAAGGGTCCGCTGATGTCGCCGAGTCACTGCTGGTGGAATTCTCGCCCCGGGTGCTCCCCCCATCCTTCATTTTTTTATGGGGCTGGAGACGGCCGGCCTGCGTAAGCACGTATGCGACGAGCGGGGCAACCCCTATAGGTTCGTAGGGCCGCTCCGTGCAATGCAAAGGCCCACGGCGTCTAATGACGTACGTGGGCCTTTGCTTGGATCGATTCGGAGCCGTCAACGCCGCCGCGCCGTGGGGCTTCGCCGACAAGAACACGATGCCAGCCACTGGCACCAACTGTAGCTGGTTACTTCCCCCTGAACCGGTGCACGCACGGGCGACCTCGGACAGCGCGACCGGGGCTTTACCCCTTCGCAGCCGACTGGCCCTCACGCACCGCGTCTCCACTTGAGTCTGGGCCGGGTCTGATGGAGCATCCACGGGAAGAGGAACCCACTAGAGCGAATGCACGTCCCCACGACGCGTCACCGCCACTCCCTTTTTCTTCAGGGAGGCCGCCTTCTCTCGCTCCCAGAGTGGATTCGAATGATTTAGGTGAATGAGCTGCACCCTTGAGGGATGCGCCACTGGCAGCGGCCCCAGCGCTGCCAGTGTTTCGACCACGGTCGGATGCGGAATCTCCGCCCGGTCCCGGCCGGGAAGCTCCTCTTCATCAAAAAACGTGGCATCTAAGAACGCCAGGTCGACGCCCTTCACGACGTCCCGTATAGGGTGATCCCACAGGTCCCACCGGTCGATGTCCGGGAGGTACAGGAGGGACCTTTGCGGTCCCCGGACCGTGATGGCCATCGTGTCGGACCACTCCTGCCGGTGGGGCACGGACGTAAGCGTCATGTCGATATCTTTCGACAACCGCTCCGGAACGTCCGGCGGCAGTGGCATAAGACGTATGTTGCCGAGGCTCACCAATTGGGAGAACGGGCCATGCGTTCGCAGAAAGGCCATCATCGCCGCACTGCCGTAGATGGGCACCTCACGCGTGCTCATTACCTCGCGGCCCAGCTGCAGGATCCCGAGGTAATGCCCGATGTGGGCATGGGTGAGCACCGCGCCTGAAAATGTGTACGGGGCGCCCAGCGTCTCGCGGAGCCAGTCAAACTGGCGGGCGAACTCCGGGGTGAGGTCGAGGACCCAGAACTGGTGGGACCGGTCGTCCACGATGGCGAGAGAACTCGGTCCCTCGGCCTCTTCTGGGTCCGTGCGCGCCAGACGGCAGTTGCGGCAGTCGCACCCGACCTGCGGCCGCCCCCCATCCTGAGCGGCACCCAGTACGATCGCCCGTACGCCAGCGTCCCCCATGCGCTCACTCCTCGCCGCGGTCGATTCTAGGTTTCCGGTGTTAAGCGTACCGCGACTCGTCCTGACGGAAAACACGTCTGGGGGCGCTGATCTCCGCACGGGAAGACGCGTGCATCACCTGCCGATACCGGCCGCTGTCTTCGCTGGCAACCCGTACAGGCTGCTGGCACGTCCTCGCCGGCCTCACGCATGAGTGAGCGCGACGGATGGCAGACTAAAGGGCCTGGGAGGTGGCAAGATGGCTGAAGCACGGGCCCTGACACTCAGGCAGAACACGGCTCCGTGGGACCGAGCGGTGCGTACGGTCGTCGGTGCAGTCCTGATAGTCGGTGCCCCCATGGTAGTGCGCGGTCCGTACTGGCTTACGGTGCTCGGGGCGTTGGGCGGAGCGCTCATCGCCGAGGCGCTCACGGGCTACTGACTCGTGTATGCCCTGCTGGGGTGGTCCACCCTGCCGCGCACGCGCACTGCTCCGTGAACTCTAACTGGCTCGATTCCCCTTCGGCTGCCGACGCGTCGCCGGGACCGTTGCTGCCAACATTTGGACCGTCGTTTACGGCGCGTCTGTCTGCTTAC
>JBMFXK010000124.1:0-7889 GCA_049964315.1 Clostridia bacterium
GATGGAGAATCCCGACACCCGGGAAGCCTCAGCTATTTAGGAAACCCTGTACTAGCAATCGATGGATCGGCGCACTTCAACCCCGTCGGGGATCACCAAGGGACTTGGTCAGATCGACTATTAGTACTTATTCACCGCGCTGGTCTGGGCGAGGACGTTGAAGTACTGAGTCGACTCGAAGGGGAAGCGCCAGGTGTCGATGCCGCCGAGATGATCCGCGATGACAAAATTGAGTCGGTCCTGAATGGATTGCGGGGTGTCATCCCACCAGATCACGCTGCCCACGTTGTACTGGTTGATGTAATTCTGGAGGGCGGCGGCCGTCGCTGCGTCATACGTTCCGTAACCTGCGGTGCCGACCTCTGAGGGAACGGCCCAGGATTGAAACTCCTCCACCGCCTGCTGTGTGTACGATCCGAACTGCCCGTCCGCCCAGAGGTAGACCGGCCACTGACTAAGCGTCGTGCCTGAATTGATGGCATGGATGTCGTTCACGATATTGACCAGGCTCTGGATGTCCTGCACCGCGGAAATGACCTGACTGACATTGGCCGTCGAGTAGGTGGTTCCCGTAGGCGCGGTCGCGGTGGACCCAGTCGTGAAGAACATCTCGTCCTGATTCGGATCCCAGTACGTCTTGATGTTGTCCTGGGCCACCATCTGCTCGATCGACCGATCAGTCGAATAGGAAGTGTTGGGATTGGTCCCCGACACTCCGGTGACTCCACTGGTGGGCGACATCGACCAGGAGTATCCGTAGGGAGCCAGCCCCATCAGGATCTTGCTCGGAAGGACCCCGGTCGACAGTTCCTGGCTGATCCAGTACTCCTGCCAGCCGATTCCTGTCGTGGGGCCGGGCGGCGTCGCGCTGTTGTGCTCTTCGTACGTCATGACGTCGAGCCAGTCCACGTAGTTCTGCAGCACCGAGTTGTTGTAAATGGTCCCATCCTGGTACGGAGCGGCGTACACGGAAATGATGAGACGCTTTCCGGCCGCATGCAGCGCCTGTCCCAGTTGCTGGATAAAGCTCGTGTACTGCTGGGACGCGCCCGAGAGACCCAGCGAGCCGGTGCCGCTGTTCTCGAAGTCAATCGTGATGCCGTCCAGGTTGTACTTGGTGGTGAGGCCCACGACCTGGCTGATAAAGCTCGACACCTGAGCACTGGTTCCGGCCATGGGGTCGTTGTTGGAAGCGGACAGGGTGCTCGACGGCGTGTAGTACGCACCGATAGATGGCATCACGAGAATGTTCTGGCTGTGAGCCGTATTCACGACGGTGGAGATGTCGCTGGTGCTGGGCCATTCGGTCACGTGCCAGGTGTAGTCCGAGTTCTGGGCCACGTTGAACCAGTACGGCTGGATGAGCGACATCTGGCTGCCATAGTTCTGCATGTCCTGATAGGACGAGTTGCCGCTTGGCTCACTGGGATAGAACGGGCCAAATCCCGCGGACACCTCATCAGGCGCCGCCACGGGCGAAAAGGCCATGGGGGTCGTCCCGGGGAGCCCCCAGGTCTGCACCGTTCCCAAGGGAATCTCGCCCTGCGTCGTCGTCAGGATAAGCCCGCGGTCGTTGGGTGTGCTGGCCACCCCGGTCACCACGTTGGTGTTAGACAGACTCGGCGATGCGAACGCCGGCGCCCCTCCGTCGGCCTGAATGGTCCCGTTGCTCCATACCACCCATCCGCCGCTCCCGTTGACATTGGGCACGATGGAGACCGGTTGCGGCGTCATGGTCACCGACACCCCCGGCTTCTCGCTGTCAGCAACGGAGCCCACATTGGCACCAATCGTCTGCCCGGCGAGCGAAGAAGCAACGAGGACGTTGGAAAAGCTGAAGTTCAGGGCGTCAAACATCTGCAGCGTCGGGATCCAGTGAAGGGTCCCTTCCTGCATGTAATAGACCGGGTCGGTTCCGGCCAGGCGTACCAGGCTGCCGGTGGCGTATGGCGTATTGGTGGGGCTGGTGATGTCGGGTCCGTGCGGGAGTGGAGGCAGGAACGACACCACTTGCACCATGCTCCACTTAAGGCCCAGCTGCGAGAACACGCTCTGATTGGTGACCCAATCCAGGCTGCCGTTGTCGATCATGTACACCGGGTTGGTCCCATTCTGGCGGACCAGCATGCCGGTCGGCCATGAGAGGCCGGCGCTCGAGGTGATGGCCGGGCCGACCGGCCACCAGGGCTCGATGGCCGGCATCTGCTGCACTTGATTCCAGGACAGTCCCATGTCGGTAAACACGGTGGGGTCGGCGATGTGCCTCAGCACGCCATTCCAGACGAAATAAATGGCGGTTTGGCCCACGGGCTGCACGAGGCTGCCGTCCGGATACGGGACGTCGAGCGGAAGACCGATAGTGCCGGCCGGCAGCTCCCATAGACTCTGCACCTGGCTCCACTGGCCGCCGAGCGCGTTGAACACGGTCACGTCGGGAACGTGATACAGCACACCGTTCTCATACCAGTAGACCGGGTTCGTGTTCGCGACCTTGACGAACGACCCGTTTGACACCTGCGGCGGCGTCACGGTGTACGAGGACGGTGGGCTTGATGTCGTCCACGGCGCCGCGCTGCCAAACGACAGGACAGCGCCGGAGCTCGTCAGGAGCCAGTAGCCGTCTCCGGCCGGATCGATGGCTATACTGTTCACGGTCGTGCCGGATGGAGCCTGTCCATACACAGTCGCGCCACTGCCGACGGGTACAACCTGGTTGGTCGAGGTGAGGAGGTACCCCCCGGTCCCGGAAGGCAGGGCCACAAACTGCTTAGCGGAGACCCCGCCACCCAGCGCCCCGGCTGAAAACCCGGCATCGCCGAACGGATAGAGCTGTCCCGAGGCGGCCAGAAGCCAGTAGCCCTTGCCGTCCGGGGTGGCGATGATCTGGATGATGGCGGAAGACGACGTGATGCCGCTGCTCTGCAAATCTCCGTAAAACTGCGCCTTCCCGTACGCCGTAACGACCCCAGAGGTCGACACCGTGTAGTAGCCGTTATTCCACCCGCGGAACTGATAGGGCGCGCTGTTGACCCCGCCCGCGTCCACCTCAAGCGGGCCTGGTGCCGCATTGTCGGGAATGTCGACGGTGATGGCGGTGTCCGACCAGCTGGCCACCTGCAGGTCGGCCCCGTTGAGGGTGACCGTCCCGGCCGTGGTGCCGAAGTTGGATCCGTCCACGGTGGCCGTGGCGAGAGCACCGGATGGCGTGGCCATCGTGTAGCCAGTGATACTGGGAGTCCCTTGTGCATGGGCCAGATCCGACACCATCAGGAGAGACCAGGCGGCCGCTCCCATCAGCGCGAGCCGCGCCGTCCGCTGGCTCCAGGGGCGCGCCTTGACCAATAAGGGGGATTGACGGCGGCGATCACGGCGCTTTCTTCTCATTAGTCACTCCTAAGAACAGAACCAGGGCCCAGGGCACGAAGACCATGAAAAACGGTGAGGGGTGCAATACTCCCCCGCGGCTCCTCTCGGCGTGGTGTTCAATACGCGGTCTGGACCGAAATTCCTGTCTTTCCAGGCCGCTATTTGTCGAAGGCCACTGCCAGATGAGTCGAATGGTCATGCTGGAGTGGGGTGCATCGGACTGAGGCAGTACAATGAGGGCCAAGTATCCGACCAGGAGGGGTGCGCTTGCGGGTTGCCCTGGTCCATGACTGGCTTTTGACCCGGGGCGGGGCCGAGCGTGTCCTTGAAGCCATCTGGCGCCTGTATCCCGAGGCGGACCTGTACACGGTTCTGGCAGATCCGGCTGCCCTGCCCGAGCAGGCCCGCGGCCGCCGCGTGCGCGAGACCTGGATCCGGAGTCTGCCGCGCGCCAACCGCTGGTACCAGCGTTATCTCCCGTTCATGACCTGCGCGATAGAGGATCTGGATTTGAGCGCCTACGACCTGGTCCTGTCTGACTCATCGGCGGTGAGCAAGGGTGTGCTCACCCGAACGGGCACCGTTCACGTGTCGTACATCCACAGCCCGATGCGGTATGCCTGGGATCTCTACCACGAGTACCGGCGCCATGAGGCGTCTCCCACCGAACGCCGCGTCATGAGCCCGGTCTTCTCGTACGTGCGGCAGTGGGACTATCTCGCCGCCCAGCGGCCGGATGTCCTGCTGGCCAATTCCAGCACCGTCCAGCAGCGCATCGAGAAGCACTACCGCCGCTCGAGCCAGGTCATCTTCCCTCCGGTGGACGTGGACCGCTTCGCAGGCCCCTTTTCGGACGCTGGACCGTACTGGCTGGTCCTGTCACGCCTGGTCTCGTACAAGCGCTTTGATCTGGCGGTCGAAGCCTGCAACCGGCTTCGGATGCCCCTGGTCATCGCCGGCGACGGTCCCGAACGGGTGCGCTTGCAGCGGCTGGCCGGTCCCACCGTCCGGTTCACGGGGCCAGTCAGCGACGTGGAGGCGGCTCGCCTTCTCACCGAAAGCCGGGGGCTCCTGTTCCCCGGTGAGGAGGACTTCGGCATCGTACTGGTGGAGGCTCAGGCCGCCGGCCGCCCGGTGGTGGCGTACGGGCGGGGCGGGGCCCTGGACACGGTCGTCGATGGCGAGACGGGCGTCCTGTTTCGTGAGCAGACGGCCGACGGTCTGGTCGACGCCATGCGCCGGACCATGAACGGCTCCTGGGATCCCGCCCGGCTTAGGTCAAATGCAGAGCGGTTCAGCGCGCGTCGATTTGACCATGAGTACAGCCACGCGGTCCAGCGGGCGCTCGTGAACGCGGGACGCGCGGGTCCGTGAGAGTCCTGTTTGACGCCACCATCTACGAGCGCCAGCCGGCCGGCATCGGACACTACGTCGATCACCTGCTGCGGCACTACGTGTCCTGTTTCCCTGAGGACTCCGTCCGCACCCTGACCCGCGACGGTGTCACCTGGCCCGGTGCCGAATCCATCCCGATCCTCGCCGCCGACGGCGGCTCGCTGGCCCGCCTGCGCGTGGAGCAGACGCGCCTGCCCTCATTGGCTCGTGCGCTGGACTACGACGTGGTTCACTTCCCCGACTACCGCTGCCCGCTGCGGACGCCTCCACACTCTCTGGTCACGATCCACGACCTCGCCGTCTTTCGGTTTCCGGAGACTTTTACCCCCAACCAACGCCGCATCAAGCGCTGGTTTACGCGCCAGTCGATCCGGCGGGCGCAGCGCATCATCGTCCCCAGCCGGGCCACGCGCGACGATCTGGTCAATCTGCTGGGGTGCGATGCAGCCAAGATCCAGGTGGTGCCGATGGGCGTGGATCCGCCATCTCAAGCCTCCTACTCGGACGGCGCCACCCCGCATCCGCGCCCGTACTTTCTGTTTGTCGGCACGTTGGAGCCCCGCAAGAATCTGCTGCGCATCGTCGAAGCGATGGACATCGTCCGTCGCCGGGCCCCTGATGCACCCGATCTCGTGGTGATCGGGAAGAAGGGGTGGCTTTATGAGGACATTTTTAGGGAAGTGGAGCGGAGGAAGCTTCAGGACCGGGTGATATTCTTGGGATACGTGCCGGGAGATGACCTGGGGCAGTGGTATCGGGCGGCGGTCGGACTGTGCTTTCCCACGCGGTACGAGGGATTCGGGTTCCCCGTACTGGAAGCGATGGCAGCCGGCTGCCCGGTTGTCACCTCGGACCGTGGTGCCGTCCGGGAGGTGGCCGAAGGAGCCGCCCTGCTGGTCGACCCGGATGAGCCGGAAGCGATTGCAGAGGCGCTCCTGCGCCTGTTTCACGATGGCGGGCTGAGCGGGGATCTCGTCCAACGCGGACGTGAATGCGCCCGTCAGTACAGTTGGGACCGTACGGCCCGGGAAACGCGGGCTGCGTACGAGCAGGTGCTAACGGGGGACTGACCGTGATGAACAACAGAGTTGGCACCGGCAGCATGGATAAGGGCAGCATGTTCGGGTTCATCCCCCGCGCCGTCGTGATACCGCTGGTCCTGATTGCGGTAGGCGCCCTGGTCACCACCCGGACAGCTGCCATCGGCGACGGCATCATCCTGGTCGGCTTTGTCTGGACCACCGCCATCTCACTGGTCTGGGCGCTGCCGATCTATGTCCTCTTCTCGCCGTTCACGGCCGGCCTGCTGTTCCACGGACACCACGTGGCGATTTCTGACGCCATGGCCTTCAGCATGGCCGTCGCGCTCCTCATCCGGCACGGACCGGAGCGAGTTCAGGGATGGGTGCGGACCTTCTTTCCCCGGCCGTTTCGGTGGCCGGTGCTGTTGCTGCTCGCCATTGCGGTGATCTCACTGGCCCACGCCCAGAGCCATTCCACCGCCCTTGTCAAGATCCTGGAACTGGTCGAGTTCTTCGTCATCATCGTGGCCGTTGCCGCTGATTTCGAGGGGGATGGTCGCGCCTGGATCCCGACGCTCGTGGGACTGTTTGCGGTCGCCGTGTATGAGGCGCTCATCGGACTCGAACAGTTCCTCCTCGGCATCGGTCCGTCGAGCTTCCAGGCGTTTGTGGGCCACATCCGGGCGTTTGGCTCCTTCGGACAGCCCAACGTGTTTGGCGCGTTCATGGCCGATACTCTGCCGATCGTGCTGGCCCTGTATCTTTTCGGCCCCAAGGGGCGCCACCGGCCCTGGCTGCTGGTCGTGAGCATACTGCTGGCGCTCGGGGTGTGGGCATCCCTGTCCCGCGGGGCGTGGGTGGCGGATGTGGCGGCCATCGGGCTGATGGGCATCTTCGTTTGGATTACGCGGGGCCGCGAGTCCATGGCGCGCTATGCCGGGTACGCCGTCATCCTGCCGCTGGTGCTGTTTGCCGTCGTCACCGCGCTCGGGCACATCGACATGAGTCACACCGCGCTGGCCCGGCACCTGCAGGGCAAGTCAGCCGTGTCCCGGGCCGTCTCGATCTTCGGCTCCTCGGTTGACACCGCGCAGCGCTTCTACATCTGGAAAGCGGCCCTGCACGCCATCCGGAGCCACCCGGTGACCGGCGTGGGCATGGGCGAGTTTTACATCTGGGTGCGGTCACACATGCCTGCCGGCCTTGCCTATCCCCCGCCCCATGCCCACGACATCTACCTCGAGCTGGGTGCTGACACCGGAGTTGTGGGCATCATCGCCATTCTCTGGCTCCAGGTGCGTTGGATCCTCACCAGCGTCCGCCTGGTGCTTGGCCGCGTCGGGGCCCTCACCGATATGCAGTTTGCCCTCTCCCTGGGAGCGGTGGGCACCTTCACCGCGTTCATCGTCCAGAACTGGGTGGACTACATGGTGGATCACGGCGTCATCGTCCCGCTGCTGCTCATGATGGGGTTCGTGGCTTCACTGGCCATCCGGCCGCGGGTGCAGCGCACCGATGGGTGAAGGGCCGCCCACCGTTCGGGTGGGCCTGGACGGGAGTGTCCTGCGTCAGTTCAACACCGGTACCGAGGAGTTCATCGAAAGCCTGGTGCGCGGTCTTTATCGCATCGGGGTCAATCTTTGCGGGATCGGATGCGCCAAGCCGCTGGAGCCCGACCAGGAGCGCCTGGGCCAGCCATTGCGGGAGAAGCGGCCGCCGTGGGCCAAGTGGCGGTGGGAGACGGCGGGCCTCGTCAGCGAAGCCGCCGCGGCAGGTGTCAACGTGCTGCACATCCCCTATATGGCCCATCCGCCCGGGGCACTGGCGCTGCCCACGGTGGTCAACGTCCATGATGTCATCCCGTACAGGTTCCCGGCCTACCAGCGCCGGTTCCGGGACCGTCAGTACTTTAAGGCGCTCCGCGGACGGCTCCAGTTCGCGACGCGGCTCGTAGCGGTGTCGCGTGCGACGGCGGATGATTTCGCGGTGGTGTTCCCCCACCTGACCGACCGGCTGGAAGTCATCCCCATCGGACCGGATGAGGCTTATCATGCACTGCCCACTGCCGAGGGCGCTGCCGAGCTTGCAGCCGTCGTGCCTGCGTCC
>JBMFXK010000125.1:0-7869 GCA_049964315.1 Clostridia bacterium
GTGGACGTGGACGAGCGGGGGTATCCGGTCGCCGATGACTGGGGCGAGGTGGCTCCCTCCGTCTTTGTCGCCGGCGACGTCTTCATGGTGCGGCGGCAGGGCGAGGTGGTGCCCCAGACGGCCCAGCTGGCCGTGGAGTCGGGCGGCTTCGTCGCTCGCACCATCGTCTCCCGCATCAGCCACCACGAGAAGGGACCGCCGTTTCAGCCCCGATTTAAGGGGCTTTTGGTCGCCCTGGATGACCGGCACGGTGTGGGCTGGGTGGTGAACGAGGGACTGGCCGTGAAAGGGTACGGAGCCCGCGCGCTGAAGGGGCTCGTCTTCACCCAATACCGCTTCAAGCTGGCGTCGGCGTTTCCGGGAGCGCCCGCGCCGGACTAAGCATCAGGCAGGGGCGGGAGACCGGGCAGGTAGCGCGTCGGGTCCTGCAGCACGAAGCGCGGGCTGGATTCGAAGAAGTGGCGGAGAAGGGCCAGATGTCCTGCGCCGTACACCACGAAGATGCGCGCGTCGGGCGTGGCCAGCCGCGCGATGTTCAGGTATATCTGCAGGTTGCGGTGATACCATCCCAGCACCCAGGGCATTCCCACCGTGCCGGCTGGATCCCCCAGTTCGGCCGTCAACAGGTATTGCCCATGGTCCCGGGCGGCGTAGGCCGGATCATTGAACCAGCGCAGGATCTGCGGGATCGTGTGAGCACGCTGGCGCGCGTCGAACTCGCGCAGGAACCCACCGCCCCCTTCCACCACGAGGGCCCGATGCCGCTCCGGATCATGCGCGCCGGCCCACTCGAAAATCTCCCCGAGGTCACGCGGGCCGAACGCTTCTTCCGTCAGGGTGTCGTCGACGGCGTGGACGCGGGGGAGCCCGGCCGCCATGGCCACGCGAAACCCAATCTGCTGCACTTCCATGGCCTCCAGGTTCCTCTCCCCCGCCTGGGCCAGGCGGTACGTCTGATTGAGCGCCTCCTCCCGATGACGCTCCACTTCGACGGCCACCTGAGTCGGTCGGAATCCGACCAGCCTCTCCACCAGGTCCGCCATTTCTGCCTGCCGCCGCGCACCCAGCACGTCATCCACGTCGGGGTTAATGACGTTCGTCTGGGCGTTTCGCATGTGATACGAGCCGAGGATGAGAACCGGGATCTGTTCCCCCATTCCAAAGCCTTCTCTCTCACACGCGGACGACGGGCCGCGCTGTGCACCGTAATAAGATGGGACGAAGCAGCGCGCACGCGCACGGGACGGTCACGAATCCGGCCAGTCAGGGAGATGGCCGCGGCTCGGGCTGGCCCGCCCGCGACCCGCCGTCTACGAGAACGGTGGCGCCCACGATAAAGTCGGCGCGCGCGGACACCAAAAAGGCGACGAGTTCCGCCGTGTCCCGACCCTCTCCGAGCCGGCCGCGGGGTGGAATGGGCCATTTGAGAACATCATCCGGATCCCGCTCGGTCGCCCCGGGAGGAAGCAGGTACCGCATGCCGGGAACCGTGTCGCCGGGACATACGATGTTCACGCGCACCGCCTCGCCGGCAAGGTCCAGCGCCAGCATTTTTCCGAGCATGTTCAGCGCCGCCTTGCTGACGGAATAGGCGCCGATGTCCTGTTCACCCCGGATCGACGCATCGCTGGAGATGAGGACGACGGAGCTGGGATGGGCCAGGACGGGGCGCAGGGTCTGCACCAGCTGGAGCGGCCCTGCCACGTTCACCTGCATGATGTGGTCAAACACGTCCACCGGCGTATCAATCAGGCGCCCTTGCCGTCCGGTTCCGGCGGAGGCGACCACGGCATGCACCTTGCGATTCCCTATCCGATCGCGCAGCCGTTCATAAGCGCCAAAGTCTTCGCTGTGGTGCGGCATGAACTCCACTCGCGTGGAACCCCGGCGCTCGAGGTCCGCGGCCGCCCTCAGGCCCCGTTCCGGGTCGCGGCCAAGAATCAGGAGGTGGAAGCCATCCTCAATGAGGCGCGCCGCGGTGGCAAACCCGATGCCGGACGTGCCTCCCGAAATCACGGCCAGCTGCTCAGCGTCCTGCATGTCAGGCCACCCCTCGGACAAGGTTCGCGGATGACGGGCGGCTTCCTTTAGAGCGAGTAGAGCTAGAGCACAGCCTCGGCAACCTCATCACGCCCTTCGAACTGGCTCTGGTACAGGTCCGCATAGAATCCACCCCTCCGCATCAGATCGACGTGCGTCCCCTGTTCCACCAGACGGCCGTGGTTCATCACCAGGATGTGGTCCGCGTCACGGATGGTGGACAGGCGGTGCGCGATGACGAAGCTGGTCCGTCCGCGCATGAGGCTCTTCATGCCGCTCTGGATCGCCATCTCGGTCCGGGTGTCCACGCTGGACGTGGCCTCATCCAGAATGCGCATGGGCGGGTCGGCCAGGAACGCGCGCGCGATCGTCAGCAGCTGGCGCTGGCCAGCCGAGATGTTGGACGCCTCCTCGTTGAGGACCGTGTCATAGCCGTCGGGCTGCGTCCGGATGAAGTGGTCAGCGTGGGCGGCCTGCGCCGCACGCACGATGTCCTCCTCGGTAGCGCCCTCCCGGCCATAGGCGATGTTCTCACGGATGGTGCCGTGGAAGAGCCAGGTGTCCTGCAGCACCATGCCGAAATGGCGGCGGAGCTCGGCGCGCTCCAGGTGCTGGATATCCACGCCGTCCACGCGGATGTGTCCCTCCTCCACATCGTAGAACCGCATGAGGAGGTTCACGAGCGTCGTCTTGCCGGCACCCGTCGGTCCCACTATCGCCACCATTTCACCCGGCTTCACGTGGATGTCCATGTCCTCGATCAACGGGCGATCAGGCGTGTACCGGAACGATACGCCGTCGAAAGCCACGACCCCCTCGCCGTCCACATGCTCTGCCGGAACATGGTCACTGGTCTCCTCGGTCTCGTCCAGGATCTCAAACACCCGCTCCGACGATGCCAGCGCGGACTGGATCTGGTTTGAGATGCTGGACAGCTGCGTGATCGGTTGGGAGAACTGGCGGGAATATTGGATGAACGCCTGAATGTCACCGATCTGGATGCGGCCCCGGGTGACGAGCACCCCGCCGATGACGCTGACCAGGACGTAGCCGAGGTTCCCGATGACGTTCATGAGCGGCATGATGATACCGGTCATGAACTGGGCCTTCCAGGTGGAGATGTAGAGCCGCGCGTTGATGTCGTCGAACTGCCGGATCGACCTCGCCTCGTGCCCGTACGCTTTCACGATGAGGTGGCCCGTGTACATCTCCTCGACGTGGCCGTTCAGTTCACCAAGTTCGCGCTGGCGCTGCAGGAAGAACTTCTGAGAGCGGCCCGCAATTCCCCGCGTGACGATAAAACTGAGCGGCAGCGTCACCGCCACCACCAGGGTCAGGATGGGGCTGATGGTCAGCATCATGACGACCACCCCGACGAAGGTCACCACCGCCGTGATGGTGCCGACGAGACTCTGCTGCAGGGTGGAGGCGATGTTGTCAAAGTCGTTGACGAAGCGGCTCATCACCTCGCCATGGGGGTGGGTGTCGAAGAAATTGACCGGCAGCCGCTCCAGTTTGGCCATCACCTCCCGGCGAATCACGTAGACCACCCGCTGGGAAACGCCGGCCATGACATAGGTCTGCACCCAGTTGAAGATTGAGCTGCCCACGTAGAGAACCAGCAGCAGCAGGACCAGGTGACGGATGTTGGCCCAGTTGATGCCCGGCCCCGTAACGTGCCGCAGACGCGGCACGATGCCGACGAAAAGGTCGGTGGTGACGTTGCCCAGGATGCGCGGCGATACGATGGTGAACACCGTGCTGGCCACGGCAGCCAGAAACGCAATGAGCACCTGGAGCCGGAAGTGTCCGAAGTAGCGAAGCAGCCGCATCAGCGTCCGGCGGCCGTTTTTCGGTTTCTCCACAGGCATGACAAGCCCCATCGGACCCCCGCCGCCAAAGCCAGGACCGCCGCCGGGGCGGCCGCCAAATCCTCCCGGCCTCGGCGCCCCGGCATCCATGTCGCCCTGTGGTCCGTTGCGCGGCGTGCTCATGCGATCTCCCCCGGTGAGAGCTGTGAGGTGACGATCTCCCGGTAGACGTCTGAGCTCTGCAGGAGCTCCGCATGTGTGCCTGAACCCACCAGCCGGCCCTCATCAAGCACGAGGATCTGGTCGGCGTCCATGACCGTGCTGACCCTCTGCGCGACGATCACGACGGTGGCGCCCTGCACCTCCCGGCGAAGCGCCTGCCGCAGCCGCGCGTCAGTTCTGAAGTCGAGCGCCGAGAACGTGTCATCGAACAGATACACCTCGGCACGCCGGAGCAGTGCACGGGCGATGGAGAGGCGCTGCCTCTGACCGCCGGACAGGTTGGCGCCGCCCTGGGCGACAAAGGAGTCGAGGCCCTGCGGCATGGCATCGACAAACTCGCTGGCCTGCGCCACCTCGACTGCCTGCCGGACCGCCTCATCCGTGGCGTCCAGATCCCCGTAACGAATATTGTCGGCAATGCTGCCGGTGAAGATCACGGCCCGGGACGGCGCGTAACCAAGCCGCGCCCGCAGGTCCTCCTGGGTCATCGCGCGCACGTCGATGCCGTCCACCAGGATGTGGCCGTCCGTCACGTCATAGAAGCGCGGGATGAGATTGACGAGCGTGGACTTGCCAGCCCCGGTGCCTCCGATGATGGCGGTCACCTTTCCGGGGCGACACGTGAAGGAGATGTCCCGCAGCGCCGGTTCCTCTGCGCCCGGGTACGTGAAGGTGACGTGCCGGAACTCGACCGTGCCGGTTCCTCCCGGCGCCGGGCTGGCATGTGGGGGATCCTTGATCTCGGGGTCCATGGCCAGCACTTCGTTGATCCGAAGCGCGGAGGCCTGTGCGCGCGGGATCATAAACATCACCATCGACACCATCATCACGGAGAACATGACCTGGCTCACGTACTGGATGAACGCCATCAAAGACCCGATCTGCAGGCTGCCCGCCCCGATCTCGTGGCCGCCCAGCCACACGATCACCACCGTGCCCAGATTCATGACCAGCATCACCGACGGCTGGACAATCGACATGAGCTGGAACACGCGCACCGACGTATCGGTGACATCCCGGTTGGCCTCATCAAACCGCCTGCCTTCGTAGGCACTCCGGTCAAAGGCGCGCACCACGCGCACGCCGGTCAGGTTTTCACGCAGCACCCGATTCAACCGGTCCACCTTGATCTGGATGGTGCGAAACATCTTGAGACCCCGGCCCATGGTGGACCAGATCACGAGCGCCAGCACCGGCACCGAGACGATCATGATCCACGCCAGCTGCGGGGCCGTGTAGATGGCCAGCACGATGCCGCCGATGGCGGTGAGCGGCGCCATCACCATCATGCGCAGCGCGGTGGCGACCAGCTGCTGGACCTGCATCACGTCGTTGGTGGTGCGGACGATGAGGGACGACGTGCCCACCTCGTCAAACTCGCGCAGGGTGAAGTGCTCAACGTGGGCGAAGAGTCGGGTTCTGAGGCGCTGTGCCATACCGGACATGGCCAGCGCCGAGTAGAGGCTCGCCAGTACGGCGGCGCCGCCTCCAAGAGCCGTGATTCCGATCATCAGGGCTCCCACCCTCACGATATACCCCACATGTCCGGTGATGACGCCATGGTCCACGATGTTCGCCATCAGGGTGGGGAGATACAAACTGGACATCGTCTGCAGAAAAGTGAGTATGAGTACGAGCCCTACGAACAGCCGGTAGGGCTTTAAGAACGGCCAGAGTTGCAGCACCCGCGTTGTCCCCCATCCTGCGGCACGATAATTAATGACGTTAATGAAATTATACTGCACACCCCATCCGTCTCGAATCGGTCCCCGGGCCGATGCTTGACGCCGCCGCGCCGATGGCAAACCATGGGCTGACGGGTCGGAAACGCTTGAAGGGGTGGATGTCATGCGCTTTGATGGCGAGGCCGTGGTGGTGACCGGCGCGGCGCACGGAATCGGCCGGGGCATCGCCCGGGCTTACCTGGAAGAAGGAGCCCGGGTGGCCGTCTGGGACTTCCGTGAAGATGCGCTGGAAGAAGCCGTGCATGCGATCGACCGGGAAGGGTCGAGAACGCTCGCCCAGATGGTGGACGTGCGCGATGCGCGCGCCGTCACCGCCGCCATGGACGCCGTGATGAGCTGGGCGCCGGAATGTGCCATCCTCGTAAACGCCGCCGGCACGTATCCGAGCCACCCGCTTTTGGATATGGCCGAGTCGGACTGGGATGCGGTGCTGGACACGAATCTGAAAGGTCCGCTCTTCACCACCCAGGCGTTCGCGCGTCACCTGGCCGCGCGCGGGCGTGGCGGCTGCATCGTCAACATCTCCTCGGGTTCGGCCAACAGTGCACGCATCGGGGCCGCTCACTATGCCACCTCCAAGGCGGGCCTCAACATGCTCACGCGGTCTATGGCGCTGGAGCTCGCCCCGCTTGGCATCAGGGTAAACGTGGTGTCACCCGGATATGTCGAGGTCAACAGCGCGTTTAACCCGCTGTCGCAAGCTTACAAGGATGCGATTTCGGATGGTATTCCACTTGGCCGCCCGGGACGTCCCGACGACATCGCGCGTGCCGTCCTGTTTCTCACCGGGCCTGAGTCGGAGTGGATGACCGGCAGCATTGTGAGCGTGGACGGCGGGTCGGGCGCGGGACGCGCGCATCTTCCCCTCTCGCGGCCGGAGTAGCCCGTGGATCACCCGATTGCAGGACGCATTCTGGCCGTGCTGGACCAAGACGGGGCCTGGCACGAGCATTTCGCGCACGCAGCGGTCCGGACCAGCGAGGAAGCAGCGCAGCTCCGGCCCGGATACGGAATGCGCCAGGGTGCCAAGGCACTCATTGTCCGGGCCCGCTACCGCGGCGGTGAGCGCGGCTTCGTCATGCTGGTGGTTCCGGGCGATGCACGTTTCGACTCCGCCAAGGCGAAGGTGGCCCTTGACGCCAAAGACCTCCGGTTCGCGACCCCGGAGGAGGTGGCGGAGCTCACAGACGGGGTGGAGCCGGGCGGGGTGCCGCCCTTTGGCAACCTGTTCGGGCTACGCGTCGTGACGGACCCCTCGCTCTACGAGAACGAGACCATCATCTTCAACGCGAGCCGCACCCACTCTATCGCCATGCGCTCCGCCGACTACCGACGCCTTGTGGCCCCGCTTATCGCCTCCATCGTGTAGAGCCGCCCGCGCGTCAGGCGGGTGCCCGATACGCTCCGCCCGTGATTACGAGATATAAAAGGGACGGACCGTCAAACCCACGGGGGATCCATGCGCAGGCGGGCGTCTGCGGCCTGCGGTTTATCTTTGTCTTCGAGGCGGCCCTTGCCGTTCCACCGACGCCACGAAGCCCAGTGAAATCGACGGAAAAGCACCGCGATACCGTTCCGGCGACTGACCTCATCTCCCTTTAGGGTCACCCTCGAAGATTGTTAAGTCCACTCCGCCGGAAAAGGTCGCGGCGGCCCGGTGTGTCCCGCCCTTTATCCAGCCCGTGCAGCGGGTCCCTCCAGGCAGGTGGGGCCTCGTCGCTCACGCCGTCCCCCAGGGATCCCCACTGCGTTGGGAATCTGCAGGAAAACTGGCCCCACATCCCGGACCTTACGCGTCGCACGTCGACGCCAGGCGCATGAGGCCTTTCGCCATGCGAAATCCCTCCACCATGTCGTGGCCGCTCACCTCCACGGTGCGGGCGTCTATGCGGGTCACCATGGGAAGCAGGCACGCCACTTCAGCCTGCGTGCTGCGCTTGAACTCGAGCCGGAAGGTGACGGGGGCCGGGATGACTTTGGGCGGAATGGTGTTGCGAGCGGAGACTGCCTCCGCCGCCCCCTCCCGGATCAAGCGCGTCACGTCTCGACGC
>JBMFXK010000126.1:0-7665 GCA_049964315.1 Clostridia bacterium
CCACTGGAGGCCTCCACCACGCCAATCCGATTGGACACCCGGGCATAGCCGTCGGCCATGCTGGCCGCCGCGCGCTCGTCCCTGGCCAGGACATGCCGGATCTGCGGACGCCGCCGGTAGAGGGCGTCGTAAAACGCCACCCCGGTGTCGCCTGGAAAACCGAAGATGTGCGTCACTCCGGAGGCGATGAGCGTGTCGGCCAGGACGTCGGCGCCAGTCGTTGATGCAGTCATGGGCTCTCCTTTCCCGAAGCGGAAGGCCTCCTTGCGTGGTTCGCGGCCCGGACGTCAAGAGCCTGCCGCATCGGCGTGCCTGCGGCACATCATTAGTGGTGACAAGCCTTGCGGGCTGGAAGAAGGCGCGGCGGCATGCGAGACTAAGCCCAAGAGACGGCGCGTGACGCGCCATCGGAAGAGGTGCGACGTGTACGATCTGGTGGTAGTGGGCGGCGGCGTATGGGGCGTGTCGGCAGCGGCCGCGGCCGTCGAGCAGGGAGCATCGGTCCTCCTGCTGGAAAACCGGCTTGGCGTGGGGTCGGAAGCCAGCGCCAAGGCGGGCGGCATTGTTACTGACCTCCTGTGGCATCCCGAAGACCAGGCCTGGGTGCAGGAGAGCCGGAAACTGTACGAAGCGGCCAGCGAACAGTCTCGTGATGCCACGATGCTGCAGAGGCTCGGCATGGTCACGCTCGCCGACCCGGGACGCCATCACCTGCTCGAGGCACGGGCCAAAGTTCTGCAAGAGCGCGGCATCCCAGCCGCACTTCGCACCCACGATGACCTGTCCCGCGAGTTTCCCGATCTGGCCGTCACACCCAGCGATATCCTGGCACTCTGGCTGCCGAACGACTGGCACGTCAACCCGACGCAGTACTGCCAGGTGACAGTGGACGGGGCCCGAGCCCGCGGCCTTGAGCTCCGCACCAACTTTCGGGTTACGCGCCTCCATGCGGAAGACGCTCACGTGGTCCTTGGGGGAGCAGATGAGACGATAACGGCCGCGCGGGCCCTGGTCGCCGCCGGAGCCTGGACCCGCCGTCTCGTGCTGACAGCCGGCTTTGATCTCCCGCTGCGACCGTACCGGGTCCAGCTCGCGTCGCTCGAGATGGAAGCCGGGCATACGTTCCCGATGGTCTGGGATCTGGCGACGGACATTTACATTGTCCCGGACGGTCCGCGCGCCATGCTGGCCGGGGACGGCACCCGCCTCTGGGAGCACGATCCCGACACGTACGATCAAAATGGCGATCCGGACTTCCACGATGGCCTGGCCGAACACGTTCCGACCCTGGTGGCAGCAGGCGAGCATGCCCGTATCGTGAATTCGTGGGCCGGCGCCGTAGGTGCCACCCCCGACCGGCGGCCCCTGATCGGGTTCTTGCATGACCGCCTGGCGGTCGCGTGCGGCGACAATGGCTTCGGGGTGATGCGGGGCCCCGCCATCGGCCGTCATTCCGGCAGGATCGCGATAGGAGCGGAGCCCGTGCGGCCACACCTCGACCCGAGCCGTGTCCCACCGACCGACTTCGAGATCCGTCCCGGGTTCACCCTTGAGGATTAGGCATGGTGCGTAAATACGCGCGGGGAGAGACGGACGATGTTCCCGATTCACGGAGCACGGCTCTTCGATGACACGGCGCAGGGCCGCCGGATCCTGGTCGACCGTCTGTGGCTGCGCGGCGTCCGCAAGGATGCCGGCCTGCTCGACGAATGGGTGCGCGACGCGGCGCCTTCTACCCCGCTGCGGCTATGGTACGGCCATGCGCCCGAGCGTTTCGAGGAATTTGTCCGGCGCTACCGGGAGGAACTGCGCGACGACGCACACCGAGCGGCCGTGGATCTGCTCCTGGACCGGGCAGCGACGGCACCGCTGGTTCTCCTGACCACCAGCCGCGAATTCACCATAAGCCACGTTCCCGTGCTGAGGGCATTTTTAGAAGACGCCCGGGGATGACCTTGGGCCGGGGCGGAGCACTGCCGCTGGCGCTTAAGCGTCCCGGCTCCGTTTCCGGCTCCGGTAGGCGCGGGCCTTCATAAGGTTTCCGCACGCCCCCATGGAGCACCATTTGTGGCTTCGGTTTCGGGACGCGTCAAAAAATGCCCAACGGCAGCTGTCATTGCGGCAGACCTTCAGACGCGGCCAGTCGGGGTCGGCCATGGCCTGTGACAGGACAGCCACGAGGGCGCCCAGTGGTGAGGGCCGCGCCGGCTCCCAATTCAGGGCCCCGTCCGGGCGCACTGACACCGCCACCGGATAAAACTGCAGCGCCGCCGCGAGCGATTGCAGCCGCGACGACACAGCCACCTCCCCGTTGTGGCGCGCAAGAACCTCGCGAAGCCCCTCGCGGATGGCGCGGGCCGCCTCCAGATCTTCCGGGCCGGACCGCTCCTCGCCTTGGAGACCCTGCTGGAGAAGCCAGCCCTCAAGCTGGGAGAGGTCCTGCAGAACCTCTGTTCCCGCCTCGAGGTCACGCGTATTGACGAATTCCCTGACAACCTCCAGGGCGCTTGGCATGGTGTCCTCCTCGCTCAATTGTACGCCTATCATCGTCACCATCTACTATCGTTTGCCAGTGACTCATCACCATTGTCTTATATATGATGGTGACATTAGGAGGCGTGGCATGGACCGACGGCGCCAGGTTTTGGCGGCAGGCGCGCTTCTGGTGGTCACCGCCATCTGGGGCGGAACGTTCGTGCCCGTGCAGGAGGCACTGCGGAGCTTTCCGATGCTGCCGTTTCTCGCCTATCGGTTCCTGGGGTCGGCGGTCGTGCTCGCGGTGATCTTTTTCCGTGACCTTCAGCGCATGACTCGGCGGACTTTTGCCTGGGGTCTGGTCGTCGGGGTGTTCCTTGCCGCCGGATACATCGGCCAGACCTGGGGGCTCGAGCATCTCTCCGTCCCCACCGTGGCGTTCGTGACCGGGCTCTTTGTCGTCTTCACGCCGCTCCTCACGTTCGCCGTCACACGAAAGCGGCCGGCAAACTTGACTTGGCTCGGCGTCCTGCCCGCAACTGTAGGCCTCTATGTCATTACCGGCGGGATTACCCGCTTCGGCCTCGCCGACCTGGTGGTGCTGGCTTCTGCCATCGCCTTTGCGGCGCAGATCCTGGCCATGGAGTCTGGCGTCCACCGCTTTCCGTACGGGAGCCTGGTTGTCGCGGAGATGGCCGTGACAGGCCTCATCTGCGCCCTCGGTGCACTGATGTCGGGCGGGCTTCCCCGACCTGCCACCACATCGGTGTGGGAAGGTCTCGCCGCTACCGGCGTACTGGCCGGGGCCCTCGCCTACTGGGTGCAGGCTGTGGTCCAACGGTACATCTCGGGAACCCGCACGGCGGTCATCATGACGACGGAGCCCCTATTTGCAGCCTGTACCGCGTATGTGTGGCAGGGCGTGATGCTGCCGCCGTCGGGTATGGCCGGCGCCGCCTTTATCGTGGCCGGAGTCCTGCTGATCGAGGTAGTGCCCAACACCAGCCTGCCATCGTGGGCGATGCAGCTTGTGCGCAGCGTCATCGGTGCCCGGACCACCAAGGCGCGCGCGGAGGAACCGTGACACCGCTTGCCGAAGGTCGGGGCCGAGGTGTCCGAGAGTCGTCATGAGCGCCACCCAAGGGGTGTCGCTGCGCCCGTCTCGTGCGGGAGGGAGTCGCGTGGCCCGTACAGCTGCCGTTCCGACGCCGCAGCCGGCGCTGTTCCGGGTCATGCCGTGGGTCCTCCTCGGCCTCCTTCCGCTTATCGGTGGAGCCGGGTCCTTTCTGGCCGCGCAGATCGCGGCTAAAAGCTTTTCGCCGCTGGTGGTGACGTGGCTTCGAATGGCAACGGCCCTCCCCTTTCTCGGCGTGTGGGCCTTCGTTCATCGCCGCCAGTTCCTGCTCGGGGCACGGGCGTGGGCGGGACTCGTGGGACTCGGACTGTTGGGTGCCGTGCTGTACAACCTCACGCTGGTTGAGGGAGTCAAGCTCGCCCCGATCAGCGACGCGGGACTGCTCACGCCAATCGAGGCCCCGGTTCAGGTGGTGTTGAGCTGGCTCATCGTGCGAGAGATCCCCTCCCTGCGCGAGCGATACGGGCTCATCGTGTCGTCGGCCGGTCTCTTCCTCATCCTCGGAGTCGCTGCCGTAGGGCATTTCTCGGCCCTCCGGCTGGCGGGCGACGGCCTCCTGATTGCGTCCATGGTGGCGTGGCCCCTCTATGTCGTTCTGGGCCGCCGGGCCGCGCTGGACGGCATCCCCCCGCTTGTGGCCATCACCACCGTGGTCATGACAGGATTCGTCGCTCTGGCCCCGTTTGCGGTTCCGACCCTTATCCACGGCGGATTCCGGGCGCCATCGTCGGTGTGGGCGGCCGTCCTCTACCTCGGCATCATCGTCTCGGTCGTAAACTGGTCGCTCCAGTACTGGGCGGTTGGCCAGGTGGGCGCTCACGCCTCCGCGCCGTTTGCCAACCTGGTCCCCGTATGGACCCTGGCCGTCGACTCACCGCTGACCGGAGAGTGGCCGTCACCGTGGCAGGTGGCAGGCACGGCACTGGTGGTAGCCGGGATCCTCTGGGGTCGCGTCGCGGGCCGCTGGGGCCGGGGGTGAAGCCACCCGCTTTGATGCAGCTCATCTGTGCCAGTCCACACGGCGAGGCGCCTTGCGGCCCTGCATCGCGACCTTATCCGCCGGACGACGAGCTCCGTCGCATCCAGTAACCCGCCGTGCGTACGCTAATCTCTCGAGCGAGCCGGCGGCCGTCCCGCGCCAGAAGGCCGCGGGCGTCGGCGATGATGGCAGCCAGGGGCGGAGCCAGATCAGTCGGAAGCTCCTCCTCGTCGAGAAAGGCTGTCAGGCCGTCGGCTCCAACCCAGTAGTCGAGAACCAGATCGCGCCAAACGACCGTCTCATGCGAGATGCGGGTGTCCGCCGCCACGTTGAAGTACACGCCGAGGGACGTACCGTCGCGACGCACCCAGTGATAGGCGTTGATGTTCCGATCCCGCCAGAAGTAGCCGTAGGAATAAGAACCGGCCGGAACCACGATCGCCGGTCGTTCCACACGCCATTCCCGCGGGATCTCAAACCGCAGGACGGCCTCGACGCCTGCGGAGATGGCGACCAGTTGGCAGGGAAACTTTAAGGAGCGCCCGTCCAGGGTCTCCTTCGTCTCCCAGACGACTTTAGACAACCTCTTTCCCCCGTCCGTACACACGCCCATCGTACGGGATTCGCGCGTGGAGCAGGCGATCCTGGTGCCGTACGCCCGGTCAGGAGTCTGGCGCCGACGAGTCCGATCCCAACCTCCCCGTGCATGACGCAGAAAACGTGATCTCGGGAGAGCCAAAAAGCCTGGCGACGGGCATTACGGTCCTGACTGGGCCGAGTCCTGGGGGCGCGAGAAGGAGCAGCCGCCATCCGGACCGGTCGGCTTTGGCCGTCCCGCTGCAAGCACTTCATGAAGGCGCCTGCACGCCCGCACCAGGAATGGTGATCGTAAAGACGCTGCCCACGCCAGGCGTCGACGCTGCGGTCACGCGTCCGCCGTGCAGCTCGACCAGGCTTCGCACGATGGCGAGACCGAGGCCCGAGCCGGCACCCTCGCTCCGGGTCCGAGCCCGGTCGGCTCGAAAGAAGCGCTCGAAGATGTGGGGCAGATCACCGGGCGCGATGCCCTGCCCGCTGTCGGTGATGCGGAAGACGACATCGCGGCCCGTGCTCACGACGGACAGGGCCACAGACCCGCCCGCCGGGGTGTGACGGAGCGCATTGGTGATGAGGTTTAGGAGCACCTGCCGAAGGCGTGCGCTGTCACCCAGGACCTGCGGCAGCCCGGATGCCACGGTAGTGGTCAGGGCGATCCCCTGATCCTCGGCCACCGGTTCCATCCACTCCTGGATCTGGCCTACGAGATCCCACACATCGACCGGTATCCGGTCAAGGCGGAGCTGTCCCACGTCGGCGAGGGACAGGTCCCGCAGGTCGCCCACCAGCCGCGCCAGATCCCCAGCCGCATCGGACACCCGCAGGATCTGCTCCTGATCAAGCGGGAGGGCTCCGTCCTGCATGGCGTCAAGCCGCGCCCGGATCCCGGCGAGGGGATGGCGTATCTCGTGCGCCACGTCGGCGAAAAGCTCCCGCCGGACGCGCTCCTCGGACTCCAGGCGGTCCAGCATGCGATTGAACGCCCGCGCCAGCATGGCCACGCTGTCGGCACCCTCCACCGGCACCCGCACCGCCAGGTCACGCAAGTTGATGGCCTCCACGGACCGGCTCAGCCGCTCCAGGCGGCGGGTGAAGCGCCCGGTGATATAGGCTGCCAGACCCCCTCCTACGGCCAGGACGAGGAGAATCAGCGGCTCCAGGAATCGACCCGCGCCGCCGCGGATGTGCCAGGTCCACACCGCTCCCACAACAGCCCAAATGGCAATCCAACCCCAGAAGATCGGAAAAGGCGGACCTCCACGCCGTCGTCGCCAGGGAGGTCCCCCCTGTCCCGCCTTCTCACGCCACATCACCGGCTCACCAGTTTGTACCCGATGCCATGCACTGTCTCGATGCGAGGCTCACCGTGCAGCTTTCGCCGGAGATGGCTGATGTGGCTGTCAATGGTGCGCTCGTAGCCTTCGTAATACGTGCCGAGCGCAGTCTCAAGGATCTGGAGGCGGGAGAAGACGCGGTTGGGGTTGCGCATCAAAACGCTCAGGATCTGGAACTCGGTGGCGGTAAGCGGCACCTCCACGCCGTCCTGCACCACCGTGTGCGCCTGGAAGTCGATCCGCAGGGCACCCAGCCGGACGGTGTCCTCGGCGGCCGCCGGTTGGGATCGACGCAGCACGGCACGGACGCGCGCCACCAGCTGGCGAAGACTCACCGGTTTGGTGAGGTAATCATCCGCGCCCATCTCGAGGCCGAGAACAATGTCCGGCTCCTCCCCCCGGGCCGTCACCATGATGATAGGAAGGGGGTTGCCGTCGGCCCGCAGCCGCCGCGCGACGTCGAGGCCCGACAATCCGGGCAGCATCCAGTCCAGCACCATGAGGTCTGCGTGGTGCTGGGCGGCGAGGGCCAGAGCAGTCTGCCCGTCGCCTGCCTCCAGCACCCGATATCCCTCGCGGGCAAGATACTCGCCCATGATTTGACGAAGGCCGGCGTCGTCTTCGGCGACAAGAATGCTGACCTGCTCCATGGCGCATGATTCTCGCCAGGCTGGATCCGCCCCTTCCGCAATGAGCGCCTCCACCAAATCCCCACAATTCCACCATGAGGCCTCCAGGATCGCTTCATCGCATCTCCATGCGGGCTTTCTACACTCGGCTCATCACACAGGCTGCAGACATGAAACGAGGTGACCGGGTGTGGGCTGGCATGGAGCGGGCGGATGGTGGTTCTTGTGGCCGGTAGCATGGCTTCTTATCCTCTTCCTCTTCTTTGGACTGGCGCGCTTTTGGTTCTGGGGGCGGCGCGGGTGGGGCGCATACCGTGGGGGGCCCTACGGCTACTGGGGAACCCCGCACGACAGCGGGTTCGCCATCCTGCGGGAGCGACTGGCCCGGGGTGAAATTGACGAGGCCGAATACCAGCGGCTGAAGGGAATCCTAGCGGTACTTTCACAGTTATTCGGCACCGTTTTTGAGACACGAAGTCCCATGCGGGTTTCGCCGCGGCCGGTTGTAGTACCTAC
>JBMFXK010000127.1:0-7629 GCA_049964315.1 Clostridia bacterium
GTGAGCTGCCACTCACGATCGTCCGGCCCTGTCTTGCCGCGCCCTCGCCATCCGGAGCACGCTGTTCCGCTCCCGGTGTCCCTCGCGATGCCCCGGAGCAGCAGGTCCAGCCCGACTTCGAACCGTTCGTCTGCCGTGCCGCCAAAGAGGTCGTCCGCGGCGCCGCGTATGTGCGGAAACTCGTCGCAAGGGAGCGATTCGAAATGCCCCCTGAGCATGGCCACGATCTGCTCCGCCGACAGATCCTCCTCGGTCGGCGACGCGACGAGGCTCTCCTCGAAGGCAAACGCCCCCATGTAGAGCGCCGGCATATCGACGGCATACGAGATGACACGCGCTGGAATGCCCGCCGGCTGCAGGAGCGTGAAGGTGAACTCCGTCATCCGCGTGAGAGTCGCTCCCACCGGAATGCGCCCTGCGGTGATCCGGGCGCTGTCACGATGGCGGTGAGGAAGCGCACGCATCTGCCGCGCCAGTGCCGATGAAGTCGCCCCGGGACCGGGCGACGTCACCGTGGAGAGGGCCCGGCTGGGCCCTTTCAGCAGCCAGACGGTGGTGGAGTTTGCGGCGGCCAACGTTAGGGCCGCCGGGGTCGCGGCCGACATCCAACGCGGCAGTGTCACTCGGATGCCCTACCCGGACTCAAGTTTTGACCTCATCGTGTGCCAGGCCGCCTTCACGAACTGTCCGACATCCGTCATCCCGTTGCATGAGACGCAGCGGGTGCTGCTGCGTCAGGGCGGGCGTGCAGTGATCCACGACCGGTCGCGCCGGGCCACCGGGTCTGCGATCGAGCCCGAGGTACGGGCATGGAGCTGGGCGCGTGGAGTGCGTGGTTCGCAAAGCGGGTGTTCGGGGTGCTGCGGCGCAGGGCGTATTCGCGTGAGGACTGCAGATCGCTCGCGGGACTGAACCCTTTTGGTGCCTGCGAGATCGAATCCATCGGCATCGCCATCGGCCCGGCGGTGCAGCTGTTCAATTAGAGCGGTGACGCGCGGCGCACGCGCGGTACGGACGGATGCCCCGCCGCTACCGCGCGCCGGCCAGCGCACGGGCACGGAATCTAGTGCTCGGGCGGGCGATACGGTCCGTTCTCGTACCGGACGCCGAGCGACTGCAGCACAGGTCTCAGGTTGGACAGGTCAAGCGAGATCTCGCCGCCACGGATCCGGCGCCGCGTCTCCTCCTCGCGTGCTGCCCGCTCCTCGGCCCGGCTCAGCACCGCATCGGCATCCGTGCGCGGCACCACCACCACCCCGTCGTCATCCGCCACCACGAAGTCGCCGGGCGAAACCCGAACCCCCGCCGCCGTCACCGGCACATTCACATAGCCCGCTTCACCTTTGAGCGCACCGCCGGCATAGACGGCGCGGGCCCAGACCCGCAGTCCCAGCGCGCGGATGGGAGCGGTGTCGCGCACGCCCGTGTCCAGCACCACGCCCGCGACGCTGCGGTAGTGACAAGCCTCCGCCAGGAGCTCACCAAACACGCCGTGCACCGACGGCGCCAGCGTCGTCACCACCAGCACATCGCCCGGGTGGAGATGCTCGATGGCGGCATGGAGCATCAGGTTGTCGCCCGCCGGCATCAGCACCGTCACCGCCGGCCCGGCCACCGACCCGCCGTGCTGGATGGGCCGGACGACGGGATCGAGCAGGCCTCGTTTATCCTGGGCCTCGGCCATCGTGGCCACGCCCATCCGCCGCATCCGGTCCGCGCGACCGGCGTCGTCATCCCGGCGGGGAATGGCCGTGTAAATAGTGTAGCCCCCCACCCTCTTGCCTCCCTCGCATTGGACTCCCTGTCCTGTTCGCACGGGCTCCCGAACATCCCTCCTGCGAGCCGCACAGGGCCCGCCCGCCCGGCCCCGTGAGCGGTCCGCCCGGAAGCCGATCCGTAAGCTCCGCGACCCGGAAGATGTCGACGCACGCCGCCTTCCGAGGCAGATTGCACTCGCATCCAGGACCGGAGGGCGCGGACCGCGAAGAAGTATGTCGGCGGTCATGAGGCGGCAGACAGGTGGGAGGTTCTCATGCAGCAAGCAATCCGGACCGACAAGGCTCCGGCACCGGGCGGTGTCTATTCACAGGCAATCCGGGCGGGAGGCTTCGTGTACACGGCGGGGGTAGGCCCGCTGGAGCCCCACACCCGCCAGGTGGTGGGTACGACGATTGAGGACCAGACGCGGCAGACGCTGCAGAATCTGGCGGCCATCCTGGAGGCGGCCGGCCTCTCCAGCCGGCACGTCGTCAAGGCAACCGTGCACCTGCAGGATTTGATGCGGGATTTCGAAGGTATGAATCGGGTATACGGGGAGTTTTTCTCGGAGCCATATCCGGTCCGCACCACGGTCGGGTCAACCCTGCACGGGATTCTGGTCGAGATTGACCTGGTGGCCTGTGCGGACGCATAGCCCGCACCGGATTTTCGGGTAAGGGGCGGCCGGATGGTAACCAATCCCGGCACCCAACGTTTATGAAATGGGTAGACGTTCCACGTCTCCCATGTTAAAATTATGTCAACTACGTGAGCCTTCCGCCTTGCCAGCGGTGGGCGTGTCCTTGCGGAGCATCGACCCCTGGGCGTCGTGCCACACGGTGACGGCGTCTTGGCCTCTGTCGGTCGGATTACGGGGGACACGTTGGATCAGGCCGGAAAGGAGTCGAGGGGCGTGCCGGCAGTTAAGACGACGCACAGGCTGGCCGACGAGGACGTTGAGCTGGAGGGAGAGCCGCTCCTCGAGCAGGACGAGCGGAAGGCTCCGTCTTTGAGCGGCGCCGGCGTGCAGACCCTGGAGAAGGATCGGGACCACGACCACACCGGTGAAGAGCCCGGTACCAGCCGCCGGAGTCCTGCGCGCGCGCGCACCCGTCGCAGCCACACGGCCGACGCGGGTGATGCGGCGGACGACCACGTCCGCGCGTACCTCCGGGAGATTGGTCAGGTGCCGCTCCTCACCGCGGCCGAAGAAGTGGACCTGGCCAAGCGCATTGAGATGGGCGACGACAGCGCGCGGCGCGCTCTCGCCGAAGCCAACCTCCGCCTGGTCGTGTCCATCGCGAAGCGGTATGTGGGCCGGGGCCTGCATCTGCTGGACCTGATCCAGGAAGGCAACCTGGGGCTCATGCGCGCGGTTGAGAAGTTTGACTACACGAAGGGTTTCAAGTTCAGCACCTACGCCACCTGGTGGATCCGGCAGGCCATTTCCCGGGCGATTGCCGACAAGGCCCGCACCATCCGGGTGCCGGTGCACATGGTGGAGACCATCAACAAGATGAACCGGATCGAGCGCGACCTCCTGCAAAAGATGGGCCGCGAGCCCACCCTCACGGAGGTGGCCGACGCGATGAGCATCACCACGGCGCGGGTGGAGGAGATACGCCAGGTGGCCCAGGACCCGGTATCCCTGGACTCGCCGGTCGGAGAAGGCGAGGATTCCGAGCTGCAGGACTTCGTGGAGGACCTGGACGCCCCCACACCGGTGGAGGCGGCCGGCCACAGCCTGCTGCAGCAGGATCTGGAGCGGGCCCTGCACACCCTCACACCACGCGAACAGGCCGTGCTCCGGCGCCGGTTCGGGTTTACCGACGGGCGGGTGCGGACCCTCGAGGAGGTTGGCGAAGAGTTCGGCGTGACGCGGGAGCGCATTCGTCAGATTGAGGGTGCGGCGCTGCTGAAGCTCCGGGAGCCTGTCCGCAGGACCCATCTCGACGAGTACCTGCACTGATCGGGTGCGCCGGTCTGCCCGCTCGGATGCCCGAGACGGCCTCCGGCGTAATCTGCGAAAGAAGGAGATGGGGATCGCGTGTTCCCGGGCTCGACGGTCCACGACCCGCGTACGCCTGATCACAGCCGGGAGGGCCTCGTGCTGGAGGCCAGCGTGAATCCCGTCTGCCTCCTCCGCACCGTCACCATCCTATGGACCGACACCGGCACGGTGGAAGAACTGCTCGAGACCGACCTGGGCCCGATTGAGGACTGACAGTCCGCCGGCACCCGTTGCGGGCGTGGAGACGGGCGGCCCGGGTCTCCAGCGCGTGCTTTCGTGGCGCGAGGGAGCCGGGTTCACCATCGCGGCCGTACTGGGCTCCGGCATACTCATCCTGCCCGCCGTCACCGCTAACCTGGCGGGGCCTGCCTCGCTGGTGGCCTGGGCCGTCATGGCCGTCCTCATCGTCCCGCTGGCGGTGGTCCTGGGACGGCTCGCCACCGCGTTTCCACACGCCGGCGGCATCGCCGAATTCGTGCGCCAGGCTTTCGGGCCGCGCTGGGGCCGTATCACCGGCATCCTCTACATCGGAACCGTGCCGATGGGCGGCCCGATTGCCGCCCTCATCGGTGCGGCATATCTGGGCGGCGTGGTCGGGTTGTCGCCCCACGCCACCGTCGCCGCCGCATCCCTCATCCTGGTCGCATCGGTCGCCCTGAACGTGCTGGGGGTCGAACTGTCAGGACGTACCGTGGTATTCGTGGTGATCGGCATCTCGGCGATCCTCCTGCTGGCGGTGGGTACCGCAGCGCCGTATGTCCGGATGCCGAACTTCCAGCCTTGGCTGCCGCATGGCTGGCTTCCGGTGGGCAAGGATCTGGCCCTTCTCTTCTGGGCGTTTGTCGGCTGGGAGATGCTGGCCCACATGGCCGAGGAGTTCCGGAACCCGGCCCGCGACGTGATGCGCGCGATGCTGGTTGCCATCGTAGTGGTGGATCTCCTGTACCTGGCCGCAGCCGTCGCGACCGTGGGCACCCACATGTACGGGCCCGGCCGGACGTCAGACGCCCTGGCCCAACTGGTGGGACTCACGCTGGGCCGCGGGGGCGAGGTGCTGGTGGGCCTGCTCGGCTTCCTCATCTCGTATGGCACCATTCACACCTACGTGGCGGGCTTCTCCCGCCTCGTGTACGCCGAGGCCAGGGCGGGGAATCTGCCGGCGTGGCTCCATCAGCTGCATCCGCGCCACCGCACGCCCACCCGCATCCTGTGGCTCCACCTGGTGCCGTGGGGCATCGTGATGGCCTGGACCTATGCCGGCGGGCTCCATCTCGAAACCCTTATCGCCTGGCCCTCCGCCGCCTTCATCGCGCTGTACATCCTGGCCATGGCGGCGGGATATCGTCTTCTCGCCACGCGATTTGAGCGGGTGCTCGCGGCCGTAGGGCTGGTGGTGACCGGCGGGGCCCTCTTGTTCCTGGGCTGGATTGCACTTTACCCCGCCGCCATCCTGCTGATTTTTGGCCTGCTCCTGCGCGGGCGTGACCCTTCGCGGCGTCAGGCTGGGGATCTCTCGGTCCGTCGCGGATGAGTGAACTTTGCCCCGTACGGCCATATTTTTTTACGACCAAAAGCCCTTCACGCGTCGACGCGGCATGGCCAGCATAGAGGCATCATGCCGCAAGGGACTGAGACCGTGTCATACGCCGAGGCGCCGCACGTCGTGACCTGGGAGGTCACTCGAGCCTGCGAGCTTCATTGCCGCCATTGCCGGGCCCGGGCGATTCCGCATCGAGACCCGGACGAGCTGACGCTTCCGGAAATGCTGCCCGTACTGGATGACCTGGCGCAGGGATTCAGCCATCCCCCCATCCTGGTGCTGACAGGGGGCGATCCACTGGAGCGTCCGGACCTTGACGGCATCATCCGAGCTGCGCGCGAACGCCGTCTCATCACGTCGCTGGCGCCGAGCGTCACGCCAAAGCTGACAGATGAGGTGGTGCGCCACTGGGCGAACCTCGGCGTGCAAAGCGTCTCACTCAGCCTCGACGGGGTGGACGCCGCTACGCACGATCGTTTCCGCGGGATGCGGGGTACGTTTGACCGTACGCTGGAGATGGCCGCAGCCATTCGGGAGGCCGGTCTCAAACTTCAGATCAACAGCTCCATTGCCCAGCAGACCGCCGACCAGCTGCCGCGCATGGCTGAGCTGGTCGATGACCTCGGCGTGTCAAGCTGGGAGCTGTTTGTCGTCATCCCCACCGGCCGCGCCCGGGTTATGGATGCCCTGTCAGCCAGCGAGATTGAAGGCGTTCTGGCGTGGCTGGCCGACTTCACGCCCTCGCGCCCGTTTCGCATCACCGTCGTCGGCGCGCCCCAATGGGTGCGCGTGCGTCACGAGAAACAGCCGGACAGCCCCCCGCTCCGGCCGGGGGCGCGCGAGGCGCGCGGGTTTGCCTTCATCAGCCACCAGGGCGAGGTGTACCCGAGCGGGTACCTGCCCGTGACCGCCGGAAACGTTCGGGAGCGTCCGCTCTCGGAGATTTACCGCGAGTCGTCCCTGTTCCGGTCGCTGCGCGACCCGGCCCAGTTTGACGGCCGGTGTGGCACATGTCCGTACGCCGCCGTGTGCGGCGGCTCGAGGGCGCGCGCCTACGCGGTGACAGGGCAGCTTCTCGCCAGTGACCCCGGGTGCGTACTGGCCGCGCTGGGAGCATAGCCAAACCCTAGAGCCCGAAGCGTGCGACGAGCGTGTGCAGCATGCCGCGCCGCCAGGAGATGGCCATGGCGGGGACCTTTCCCGGCTCCAGGAAAATGTCACCGTATCCCGGTCGCCCTCATGGCTGACCCCCAACACCAACAGGGTGTCTCTCGACGGATTGGCCCCATCGGCGCGCTGAATGGCCGGGCGGCCGCACACGGGGGGAACGTTCACCTCTTCAAATCGCATGACCACGTCGTCCGCGAAGCGGCTCGCGAAAGAGGCTCAGTTCCCCGATCTGACTGCCTCATGGAAGGCGGCCGCCACCTCGTTTGATGCTGTTTCAGGACGAAGATGTTTGGGCGTGTATTCGACGCCGCCATGCGACAAAGCATGCCGCCGCGGTCAGGAGCACCGCCCCCACCGTGATAGGCAGTACGAGTTGGCCCCACAGGCTGATAACGCCCATCTCATCCGTCATCGTCATGAAGGAGAGTCCCGTCGGCATGAGCACGGCGAGCCTCGTGATGGACGCGGCACCGTAAGGGGGAACGGCTTTACACGGCTGGCCACTTTGTTCCGTGCTGCCGCATCCAGACTGGATCAGGGGCCGCACGCTGTCAGCGATGCGAAACATGTCCGCATGTTGGTGTGGGGACCAGGTCGTACCTACGAGCATCTCACCGTCAGGACCGAGGACAATCGTGCTTGCCCGCCGCGGCAGCGTCAGGACGGGTCCTCCGGGTAGGACCGGACGGCGGCGGTAACATCCCCGGGGCGTATCCCGTTCCGCCATGCGGGGGCGGTTCGGTGGTGCGGGCACGGCGCTTTCGGATGATGGTACTGGCGGGCGCCGCACTTGTCGGTCTCGGTGGCGCGCTCTGGCGGACGACGCCCCCGGTGCCCACGTTCACGCTGACCCTGCATGCCGTACCCAGCGGGCCGCTGGCAGTCCCGGCTCCAGCCACCACGACCCGGGTACTCCTGCCGGTCTACCCACGCGCCCCGGCCATCTCGCCCCGGGTTCCCGGATCCATGGACGGCATGCCCGGCGCCGATTATGTCCGCATTGGCCGCCGGGCCGTGTTCGTTCCGTTGTCCCGCACCCGGGCCGAACGCTGGTATGCCCACGCCATGACGGCGCTCGGCTATATACGTCAAGGGCTGGGATGGAGCGGAGACCGCTCGGGACTTATCACCTGGATGGTGCAGTACGTGC
>JBMFXK010000128.1:0-7621 GCA_049964315.1 Clostridia bacterium
GCCAGCGTGAGCAACCGCGTTGGACGCCGGGGTCTGGAGTGGGCGGGCGCGCTCTGCTGACGGCCGGAGAGTGGGGCGGATGGCTTACTCCGATTGCCGGGTTGGTGGTGGTTGCGCCGTTTGTGGGGCCGAAGGGGTTCCTGGCCGCCTGGTGGACCCGGGCAACGGGACTGGGCTTGGCGCTTTTGGCGATCCGTGTGGGCTGGCGCTGGATTGCCACCCGCGCCCGAAAGGAGTCGGGGTCATGAACGTGCGGTGTGTCGCGTGTGGGCGGTCGGTCGAAGGGGCTGCTTTGGTGCTGTGCCAACGGTGCCGAGACACTGCCGACTGGCAGCTCCGGGGGCATCGCGCAGACGGTTGCGGCGGAGGCGCGAAGGCGCACGCCCCCTAAGGTGCGCGAGCGGCGGCTGCTCGGCCGGAAGCGTCCCGTGTGACGTGGTCGGCGCAGTGGGTTCACGGAGCGTGGCGGGTCACCTTGTCGGCCCAGGACCCCGGCCCGACCGGCTATCTCATCAACGGGTGCTTCCCCTTCTACGGGGGCACCGTGTGGGTTGGCTATCATCCGGGCGTCGTGTAGCTGCTCCTGCTCCCCGGAACCACCGCCGTGCGTGTCGTCCGGATCTTCCCAGCGACCTTTCCCGAACGCGTCCTTTTTCCGTGGTACGGTGGTTCTCAAGCCCCCACATTGGCAACGGCCACATTCCACGATAGGCTCTGAGAATAAGGGGAGATGTGGTGTGTCGCGTGCTGCGCTCCCGCTAGATGTTGAAGCACAACGCTCGGCCCGGGCTACCAAAGCGGCAGTCCGTAAGGAAACCGGCTCGTATTATACGCCGGTCGAGGTCGCTGAGTTTTTGGCGACTGTGGCTGTTCAACAGGCCAGCGACCGGGTTTTGGAGCCGTGCTATGGGGAAGGCGTCTTCCTCGAGGCCCTGGAGGCCCAGTTTCGCCAGCGGTTCGCCTGCGAAGGGGATCTGGTTGGCGTTGATCTCGACCCCGGGTTGTTGTCTAGAGTCCAGTTGGCGCATCCCGGTGCGGTTCTCCACGCTCGCGACTTTTTTGACATTGAACCTGGGGCCCTTGGGTCTTTCAACGCGATTGTCGGCAATCCGCCTTTTGTGCGCTATCACCGCTTTAACGGGTCTCGTCGCACCCTGGGCTTGCGACGCACCGCGGAGGCCGGGGTGGCCGTCTCCGCCCTTACGAGTGCGTGGGTGCCGTTCTTGATCCATGCCTCTCGCCATCTTGCTCCCGGGGGACGGCTGTGCATGGTCGCGCCGTTGGAACTTTTGTACGCACGGTATGCGCGGCCGTTGGTGGCGTATTTGTGTCAGCGCTTTCGTGGCGTCAGGGTGCTGCGATTCGCGGAGCCGCTGTTTCCCGGGCTTAACGAGGGGACCGTCCTTTTGTTGGCCGATGGATGGGGAGGTTGCACGGACGAGGTCGCCATTATGCATGCTCGTCGCGTCGCCGATGTGGATCCTCACCGCGTGATGGGTATCGCGGCCGAGCACGTGTCCCTGGCGGAATGGTCAAACGGTGCAGGACAGCCGAACCTCTTACGCTTATCGCCGGAGATTAGAGCCTTGTACGAGGACGTCGCCGGGCAGTGCGTGTCGCTGGGGGACCTGGCGCGGATCACGATCGGGTACGTGACGGGCCGTAACGATTGGTTTCATCTGACAGCGGACGATGTGCAGCGCGGGGGTCTCGACGCGGATGTGCGATTGGTTCTGCGAAAAAGTGCGGACCTGGCACACAAAGGGCTATGGCTGGACGAAGCGGCGAGAGCTCATTTGGCCAACCAGGGAGCGCACTGGCTCTTTGATCCTGGCAAGTCTCCTGGCCCAGCGGCGCGGCAGCGGATCCAAGCGGGCGCATTGATGGGGGTGTCTGAGGCATACAAGTGTCGGGTCCGGCCAACGTGGTGGCAAGTGCCCGGCGTTGTGGCCCACGATTTCGTCCTGGGCGTATTCAGCACCGGGGGCCCTCGGCTCGTCGTGACCGATTTGCCGGCGACCAACAGCTTGTTGGTGGGTGATGTGGTCGACGAGACCAACGCGCGGTGTCTAGCCGCTGCCGCCATCACCTCCCTGGCGCGCTTCTCGGCCGAAGTCACCGGACATGCGCTGGGAGGCGGGGCCCTCAAGTTCGAGCCGGCCGAGGCTCGGCGCTGGCTCCTGCCCTACCGAGACTCGGTGCCCGACACGGAACTCACGACGATCCACCGGTTGTTGGCCGCGGGGCGATCTGACGAGGCATCCAGGCTGGCCGACGTATGGTTGCTCCAAAAAGGGCTCGGACTGGGGAACGATCAGCTACGCTTGCTTCGCGAGGGGACACAGATTCTGCGCGCGTTGCGCTGGCGTGGTTCGTTAAGCCCATCGGACCGGTGATCTGAAGCCGTTAAGGAGTCGTCCGCGGTTGGTAGTCAAGCGCGGAGGGCGCTGATTGCCAGGCAGGTGAATCAGGGGCCCATTCCCCACGCCGCGTTCGGGAGACGAGGGCGGGCGCCCCGTACACGAAGCGTTGATCATACTGGTCGTAGAGGCGGGGGAAGAAATCCCCCATGCGGAGAGGACTGCCGAGTGCCGGAAACGTGGGGACGACCGCGCCTATGTTGCCGGACGTCTCTACCACCGCCAGTGAAATGGCTTCGTACCGCGTTGGATCGTCTCGGAAGTGGGCTCGGTTAGCCAAACGCGTCAGCGCTTGCGAGAAACGGGCGATGCCATCGACCACGTTTCCGTTGACGTCAATCCCGATATCGTTTGGGTGCGTCCCCGTTCGACTACCTCGTAAGACGACAAAATACCCGACGACGAGAGCGGGATAGGCCATATGAAGATTGGTGCATTCGCCTATGGTCTCTTCCATGCGATTAGTCAGGTTGCGAAACGCGCCTGTGACGCCTTTGTGCGAAACCGCCATGACGGGACCGACTCTGGGCTTGAAGACCGTCACGTCGACATTCTTGGTCTTCAGGCCGCCGAATATGGTGCCCTCCGACCATCGGGCCACCGATGGGTCGTAAATTAAGCGATTGTGTCGGTCCACCCGAAAAGGCGGATGGGGCATTACCTCTTCAGGGAAGAATCCTCCCTCCACGACCAATCGGCATGCCGTGTACCAGTGCAGGGGTTTGATGTGAGCCTGGGACTGGGTGCGGCCGCCGAAGCTTGCGAAGTGTTGAGCGGCCGCAGTCCATGATACCCACTCGCACGGCGCTTCGTCGCCGATGATCTGACCCGGCATAAACGTCGCCGACCGCGATCCCGTGCTTCCCATGAGCATTCATCCCGTTACCCGAAGGGCGTAGAACGCGCTGTCGGGCGCTTGTTGTGTCCTGGCTTCGGCACCTATATCCGCAACTCCTTGTTGTTCCATCTTGAGGGCCGCGCGGATGGATCCCGGGCGATGCGGGGATATGTGGGGAGGTGCGCACCGTGCTCCGACTCCGAGATTACCAAGAGGCGGCTCTCCACGCCGTCGACGAGGCGGCGCGGCGCGGCGTCCGGCGCCAACTCGTGGTCTTGCCCACCGGCGCGGGCAAGACCGTCGTTGCGGCGGCGTTGTCGCAGCAGACGGCAGGCCGGGTGCTGTTTTTGTGTCACCGGGATGAACTGGTCCAGCAAGCGGTGGAAAAGTTCGGGTACCTCTGGCCCGCCGACGCGATCGGGGTCGTCAAGGCGGAGCGGGACGAGCACGATCGCCGGATTGTGGTGGCGTCGGTGCAGACGCTTCAGCACGGGCACCGCCTGACCCGGCTGGATCCAAAGGCGTTCAGTCTGGCCGTTGTCGACGAGTGCTTCCCAGCCGGGACGATGGTCGACGGCCGTCCTATTGAGAGTCTTCGCGTAGGAGACGCGGTCTCCGCGTATGACCCGAGCACCGGCCTCTTTAGACATCACAGGGTGCGCCGTGTGTTCCGGCGCCCGGCGCCAGCTGGATTGCTTCGTATTTCCGCAGCGGCCCGGACTGTCGTGTGTACGCCCAATCATCCCTTCTGGACCCTCCACGGCTGGGTGGTGGCGTCCAATCTGCGCGTTGGGGACTACGTGGGTATGCAAGGAGGGGAGACCATTTATGCCGACAGGTCAGGGCCCGTATCCGTGCCCACACTGCGGGCGCCCGCGCAGGGCATCGTTTCCCGACAAACTGTGTCGCACGTGCAACGGAACCCGTCTAAAGGAATTGCGAGCGCCCATTGTTCCTTGCGCTGGGTGCGAAACGCTGACCCGAGTATGGACAAAGAGCGAACAGGACATCTATCGCCGCACGGGGCGCGCATACTGCTCGGAGGTTTGCAAGCAGACTGTCGTCCGGGCTATTTCGTCCCGGACCATGGCGCGGACAAACCGGCGGGATGCCTCCCTCCGCATGCGTGCCCACAACCCGATGCGTCGTGCGGCCGCACGTCGCAAGATGAGTCGAACGTTGAAGAGGACCGGCCACAAGCCGTGGATCCAGGGCGGCAACGGCCGGCCGCTTCCGGAACCGCAACGTCGTCTGGCCCACGCGCTCGGGTGGCCGACGGAAGTCGTCGTGAAGACCAAAATGCCCCGCGACTCGGGATACCCGACACACTACAAGATCGACATTGCGGATGTGATACACCGGATCGCGATCGAAGTCGATGGAGTGAGCCATCGGAGCATGCGGGTCCGAGCGATGGATGCAAAGAAAGCGGCGTTTTTGCGTGGGCTCGGGTGGACCGTGTTGAGGTTCTCGAACCGGGATGTGACGGAACATTTGACGGCATGTGTCCAGACCGCCTGGTCTACAACCTGGAGGTCGCCGGCCCCCATACGTACTCGGCCGAAGGATTCGTGGTCCACAACTGCCACCATGCCGCCAGCCTCTCATACCAAAACATCCTAACAACGCTGGGCTTTCTCCCGCAGCCGGACCCTGGAAAGCTCCTAGTCGGCATTACCGCCACCCCTATGCGGGGCGATGGGGCGGGCCTCGGACGGATTTTTGAGGCCATCACCTACCGGCGCTCGATTCAGGATCTGGTCCGCGCCGGCTACCTGGCCGACGTGCGCGGGGTGCGGGTCGCGACCCGCATCAACTTAAACGGCGTCCGTCACACCCATGGCGACTTTCAGCTGCGGGACCTCTCCCTCGCGGTGGACACGCCCACCCGCAACCAGCTGGTGGTCGATGCCTACCGCCAGTACGGCGAGGGGCGCAAGGCCGTCGCCTTTACGGTCGATATCGCCCATGCGCAGCACTTGGCGGAGACGTTTCACGACGCCGGGTATCGCGCGGACTGGATTTCGGGCGAGCTGTCGGTGGACGAGCGCCGGGCACGGCTCGCCCGGTTCCGGCGCGGCGATCTCGACCTGCTGATGAACGCCCAAGTGCTTCTGGAAGGGTACGACGACCCGTCGATTGAGGCGGTCATTATGGCGCGCCCCACCCGATCCAAGACGCTGTTCATCCAAGCGGTGGGGCGCGGCCTCCGGCCGTATCCCGGCAAGGTGGACTGTCTGGTGCTGGACATGGCCGACAACGGCCATGATCTGGTGACCCTGGCCAGTCTGGCCGGGGATGGGGACCTGCCGGTGCGCGGCGCCGATCGGACGGCGCCCGGGCCCGACCGCGAGGCGGAGGACGCCGCGGCCGCCGGCGAGCTGCCCATGGCCATTACCGGCGCGATGCCGGTCGATCTCCTCGCCCGGTCGCAATTTGTCTGGCGGGTCGAGCGCTACCGCATGGTGCTCGAGGCGGGGCCGGGCCAGGAGATCCGGTTGGAACAGTGCGCGACGGACGATCGGTGGACGGTCGTGCAGGTGGAACGGGGTGGGCGCGAACCGCTCGCCGATCAGCCGCTGCCGCTGGCCTACGCGCAGGGCATCGCCGAGGACTGGGTCCGTTCCCAGAACCTCGAGGGCTATGCGGCCCGGGATGCCCGCTGGCGATCGCGCCCGGCGACCGCCAAGCAGCGGACGCTGCTGCAGGAGCTGGGCGAATCCGTTCCGCCGGATCTCACGCGAGAGACGGCCACCGCGCTCATTCGGGACGCGCTCCGGCGTCGGGCGCTGGCGGACCCCGCCGCGCCGTGGCGGCGCGATCCCGCGAGTCCGCGGCAGGTGGCGTGGATGAGGGAGCACGGCATTCCCGTGCCCCCCGGATTCACGAAGGGCGACTTTCAAACGGTGCTGGATGCGTGGAAACGGCGGGACCGGACCAAGGTTCGGATCTAAGGGAGGCACCCTGACATGGCAGTGATCGACGACGCACGTCTGGTGCGGTATGACTGGCGACGGATCCGGTTGGGGCTTCCCACGGGGATCCAGGCGGAACTGGGCGGCTTATTGACGCCGGTGTCGCCCAAGGGTCTGTCCCTGGATGACTGGGGCGCGGGGCTCATGCCGGCAGCCTGGAACGGGGCGCTCCGGCAGGGCCTCTATGCCCACGGCCCCCAGGTGCCGGACGGGCAGGTGCTGGCGGTGCCGGTACACCGGTTTCACCCGCTGGACGAAGGCACTGTGCGCGCCAGTGTGGCCGCGCTCCTGCACCACACGACGCCCGACGCGGCGGTCTGGTGGTGGTTGCCGGTGCCCCGGGCCGACCTGTCCGCCGCGGTCCGCGCCAGCCTCGACGCGATGGCGGACGGGCACTGGACGGAACCGCTCCGCTGGGACGTTCGGGCCCTGCGCTTCACCGCACCGACCTATGCCCCGGGCTGTATCGCTTTCGTGGTGCCGTCGCTGTGGATGGCGTCCTACGCCATCACGCGGAACGCGGCCGATCGGCGCCGGATGGTGGCGGATCTCGCCGCGCTCGCCGAGGAGGCCGCGACTGAGCACACCCTGGTGCTCGCGGACACCACTGAGGCGCCGGACCAGATTCCCCTCTGGGCGGCCTTGGCGCACACCGTCCGGGTGGGCTGGCTGGACGAGGCGGAGCCGGCGGCGGATCTCGGATCCGCGCCGGCCGGCGCCTGAAGCGGAGGCGATCGCGGTGCAATCGGTAGGGCGTTGGGGGGCCGCGGTGCTCGCGGCCTCGGTGTTGGTCTGGCCGGAGCTGGCGGTGCTGCTGGCCCACCCGGGATCGGCGCCCCCGGCCCCGTGGACCGCCTGGGCGGCGGTCATTACGACACCCGCGGTCCTTCACACCTGGCTGTTGTTAGTCGTGCTGAGTGGGGTGGGGGCGACCTATCTTGTCCTCACGCACGGCACCGCCACGGGTCAGGACAGTCGGGACACGACTTTTGGCACCGCGCGCTGGGGCAAACCGGAGCGGGCGGAAGGGGTGGCCCTCTGGACCGCGGGGCGTTCCGACAATCCGGTGGGCCTGGTGGTGGGCGCGGATCCCGTGAAGGGACGGGTTCGGCACGCCTGGGTCTCCGTGCAAGACGGCCACGCGCTGCTCATCGGGGCCCCGGGCACGCGGAAGAGCACGTCGGTGCTCTTGCCGACGCTGGCCGTCATCGGCCAGGCCGGTTCCGGGCTCGTGGTGACCGATCCCAAAGGCGAGCTCTGGGAGAGTGCGTCGGGGCCGCTGGCCCTCGAGGGCTACACGGTCGTGCGCGTCGATTTCCGGGACCCGAGCGCGTCGGCGCGTTGGAACGCGCTCGGACCGGTGGTGGCCGCGTTGGCGGCCGGCCACC
>JBMFXK010000129.1:0-7611 GCA_049964315.1 Clostridia bacterium
GCAGCTGGGCCAGCACGTAGCCGACCGCCACTGGACGCTGAAGCGTGCCACGAAGACAGAACGCCAGGGAGACGACCGGGTTGATGTGGGCCCCGCTCTCATGACCCACCGGCGACAGGGCTATGGCCGCTCCCGTGCTTCCGAAGAGAAGTCCGGTCACGGCGCGGCGGAGCGGGAGGGACGGGATGAGATGAGGGATGGGGCTGCCGACACCGAAGTCGACAATGACCAGGGAGCAGCCGATGGCCACGAGAAGCGCCGTTCCAATGAACTCAGAGACGAAAAGCCTGCCGTGCTGCATTAAGCACCCCCTTGTGCCGCCGCATCGCTGTGAGTCTAGCAAATCGGTCTAGGGGCTGCTCCGGAAGGAACCTTTGCCCCTAAACCGAAACGTAGTACGGAGGTGATGCGGTGGACACGTCGGCGGGCGAGATTCGGCTCGTGGCCTCCTATGCAGGCCTCGCATTCACGCTGGGTCTGGCATGGTTCGTGCTGGCACCTGTGGTTCCTGCCGTGAGCAGCACGTTCCACATCACGCTGGGGCCCGCCCTGCTGCTCATCTCCGTTTACGGGTACGCCATGATTGTGGGCTCGCTGCCCGCCGGCATCTGGGTAGCCAGGCGGGGACCGGGTCCGGCGCTTCGGGTCGCCGTCCTGCTCACGGCGGCCGGACTCTTCGTCCGGGCCATCGCCCCCACCTATGCGGTCCTCTTGGTGGGCCAGGTACTGGCCGCCCTGGCTTATCCATTCCTCATCGCGCCGATCGGATCGGTGCTGAGGGTAGCGGGCGTGCGGCGGCTTAAGACCGGCACCGGTCTCGTCATCGGCACCCTGTTCTTTGGGATGGCGGTGGGTGCCCTCCTCGGTGGCCGCCTGCCCCTTGCGGTCAACCTGTGGGGGTCGCTGCTCGTCAACGTGCTGTCCGGCCTTTGGCTGTGGGACACGCTGCCGCATCTTCCAGCTGGGCGTCCTGTCGATCTTGGTCCGCTCCGCCTGGTTGTGAGCGGCTGGTGGCTTATCGGCTTTGTGGTGGCGTCGCTGACGGTCATGATGGCATCGGTGTCGAGCGCGGCCTTGAGTCACCTGCACGTGCCGCGTGGGGTGGAGCTTGGGGGTTCGCTGGCAGCCCTGATCTTTCTCGGCTCGGCACTGGGAGCCGTCGTCCTCGGCCCCGTCGGCCAGCGCTGGAGTGACACCCGGCGAATCCAGAAAGTGCTGGGCGTCGCCACGCTGCTGTTCGTGTGCCTCGGGGCCGCTCTGCTGACCGGATCGCTGCCGGCCGGCAGAAGCGTGTTCACCGACCTGACGTTCTTTCTGCTGGGTGCGTTCGGCAACGGCTGGTATGCACTCGCACTGGATGCGGCCGCGCAGGAGGCGTCCGACGCCGGCTCGGCCGGCCTGGCCACTGCCGGTTACAGCCTTGCCTCCAATGTCGGGGTCGCGGTCGTGCCGACCCTGCTCGGCCCTTTAGTGGTGTCTGCCGCGCCGGCCTGGTTCCTGATCACGGGTCTACTGGGTCTGGGCGCGGCCGCCATCCCCTTTGTGATCCGCATCAAGGCGGATCTGGCGGAACCGGCGGGGGCCGGATCTTCATGACCCGACGCATCTGGGATCTGACCCACGTGCTGGAAGATGGCATGCCCGTGTATCCCGGTGATGAGCCGGCGACCTTCCGCCATACCCATGCGGTGGCTCGCGACGGGTTTCAGCAGTCGCTGTACCGGCTCACCAATCACAGTGGGACGCACGTTGACGGGCCCCGCCATTTTCTTCCCGACGGGCGCGACCTGGCGGCTTACGAGCCGGTACGGTTTCTCGTTCGCGCCCTCACGGTGCGGGTTGACAGTCGACGGGAAATCTCCGCGGCTGATCTCACGGCTCCTCTGCACACGCTCCGACCCGGCGACGGGGTGATCTTGGTAACAGGAAGCTACCTCAAGTGGGGCTCGCCCGAATACTTTGGCCCGTTCCCGGTGCTGTCCGAGACGGCGGCGGCATGGCTCGTGAAGCGGGGCGTAAGCCTGCTTGCGGTGGATACGGCATCGGTTGATCCGGTGGGAACCACCCGGTACCCGATCCACCATCGCCTCCTTGCCGCCGACTGCCTCATCGTGGAGAACCTCGCGTACGTTCCCGATCTTCCGAGCCCGATCAGGATGGCCGCGCTGCCCCTCAAGGTGCGCGACAGCAACGGTGCCCCTGCGAGGGTACTGGCGTGGGAGGACTGACCTTGAACCGCAGGGGACCGGCGGCATGACGGCTGTGACCACGGGCCGGGAGCGGGTGCGCGTGCGCCTTCCCGTCTGGTTCTGGGCCTTTGTCGGGCACGAGGTTCTAGTGCTGGCGGGAATCCTGGTTCCGATGACGCCGCCCTCAGCCAGCGTGCTGCGCTCGCAGATGGCATTTGCCTCCGAGAGCCACTTTCTGTTCCGGTACGACAGCCTGTGGTTTCAGGAGATTGCCCTCCACGGGTACCTGATCCCCGGTCAGGGACTGCGGGCGACCGTCTTCTTTCCGCTGATTCCCTTGATCCTGCACGTGACGGGCGCGGCGGTCGGGCTCGTCGTCCAGCAGGCCGCGCTGGCAACCGTATTTTGGCTCCTCCATCGCGTGCTGGCGCGGTTCGATGTGCTGGGGACGGCACGCGACCGGGTGCTGTGGCTATTTGCCGTCAACCCCGCGGCCGTGTACTTCTCTTCCCTCTATGCCGAAACGTGGATGATGCTGGGGATGCTGGCCGGCATGGAGCTGGCGTTTGCGCGGCGGTACGCGGGGGCCGCAGCCGTGGGCTTTCTCGGCAGTCTTACCGAGGCACCCGCCGTCCTGCTGGGGCTCATCCCCCTAGTGCTGGTCATCTGGCGGGGTTGGACCGGAGCGCGCCGAGACTGGCCGGGCCTCATCCTCTGGGGGCTCGGCATCGGCGCGGGGGTGGGCGCTTATGCCATCTATCTGGACCAGGCCGTCGGCCATCCCCTGGCCTTCATGACCGAGCAAGGAAGGTCCTTCTGGCATGGCGTGTTCCAGACTCCATGGGCGGGGTGGCTCGGTCCGTTTCTGGCCAGCGGGCGCGCCGAGTTCCTACGCGACCCACCTGCGTTTTTGACCCTGTTCCTGGCGGCCAGCCTGATGCTGGCCGGCGTCGTGGCGGAGACGGCCCGGCTGGCTCGCCAGCAGCGGGACTGGTCATTCGCCCTAGCCCTCTACGCCGCTGCCATGACCGTGATCGCGTTCAGCTTCGGGACGCGTGGCTTTGTATACCACAGCACGCTCCGCTTCCTGGGTCCGGTCTTTCCTGCCTATATGGGGCTGTCGGTCCGGACACCTCGGTGGTTGTATCGCACCGTGGCGGCGGTCTTTGTTCTGATCGCGTTCCGGGGCAGTGCGCTCTTCGCCCACGGCTGGTTCTTCCAGTAGGCGGCGGCTCAGGTCAGGTGGCGGCAGACGACGGGGACACACGCATGAACACCCGAGGGGAGCCGGGTGCACCGGCCCGGCCGATGGACATCCGATAAACCGGAAACCTCAGGATGGTTCCAGGCGGCGGATTGTTCCCGCCGCACCGTCGAGTTCCACCACATCGCCGGTGCGGAGGGCGGCGGTGGCTTGCTTCAGCCCCACCACGGCTGGGATTCCGTATTCCCGGGCTACCACCGCAGCATGCGAGAGAATGCCGCCACTCTCGGTCACAAGGCCGCCCAGAATGGGATACCACGTGGCCCAGCTGGGGCTGGTGATGGTGGTCACCAAAATCTCACCTGGCTGCAGGGCAGACGCCAGGGCCAGGTTCTTAACCACCCGGACCCGGGCGCGCACCGTGCCGCGCGAAGCCGCCAGGCCCCGGAGCACACCGGGTTCGCCATCGCCGGAGGGGGCGATCTCGGCGACCGCCTGAGACCCGAAGAGGGGATGCGGGGGAGGCGGCGGCGCCACCGTGCCCAGTTCGCGCGGCGGGCTGCATTCCTTCCAGCGCGCCATCTCTTCCTGGCGCTGCTGCACCAGGGCGGCCGGATTGATGCGAAGGTCGATGAGGGCCTGCTCAAGCTCGCTCTCGGTGAGAAGCTCCACATCTGCCGCTGCGCGAAGCCTTCCGGCACGGTGAAGACGCCGGGCGGCTTCGATCACCAGGCGGCGGTGATAATACGCACTCTGCTGGTCGATGTAGTAGTTGTGATCCTCCATCAGACGGGTGGCAAAGGCCGCGCTCCGGTATAGGCGCTCAAACTCGGTGGCCAGCACACCCGGCAGGCCGGCCAGCCGCTCCCTGGCCTCCGTGAGAAGACGCTCTTTCGCGGCCACGACCTGGGCGCGGCGTCCGGCCCCGAGATCGCCTCCCATTTTCAGCAGCGCCCGCAGATTCTCGAGCGGCAGACGCCGATCTTCATCCCAGGTAGCCCCCGTGAGTCCTGCCGTGAGCTTCTTGCCAAACTGGCTCACGAACGCGTCCAGACGCTGTTCAAACTCCACGCCGCCGGGCCGTTCTCGGAAGTCGTAGACACCCTCCGACGACGGCTCGAGAATCGCACTGCACAGGTCCGGCCACGCCTGGACGAAGCGGGCGAGTTCCCTCAGCGCCTCGCCGCCCGCGACACTCCAGTTGTGGTCGCCCGCGGTGAGCGTCGCCGTGCCCAGCTCGGTTGCGTCGCCAAACACTTCCCGGCAATACTGGTCGAACTGGCGCCGGATGTAGCCGCACCCGTACACGAGCTCGAAGTGCACGGCCCAGAGCTCTCGCCCGGGAACCGGGGCCCCGGCGATGGCGCGGGCTAGTTCCGTGTCTGACGCCGTGCGGGGCTCAAATGCATCGAACGCGTTGAGCGACTGTCGGATGCGGGGATACCAGTCGCGCTCCCACTGACTTTCAATGTGGTCGATGAGATGTGACAGGGCGTCGGCGGCGCGCGCCGCCCGCTCTTCCAACTCGTCGCCGTCAGCCGCGACAGGCACGCGGGCGCTGTAGTCATAGCAGTGAATGCGCAGTTCCCGTATGTCCGCAAAGGGACCAAGCCAGTACCGCTGGGCGTGCGCGATTCCCCAGCGCGGCCAGTCGCTCGATGGATGGAGCAGTGGACCGGGTTGATCGTCATCCAGCGTCCAGTGAAGCGCGGCGTCCGCTGGATCAGGCCACTCCACGGGAAAGTTGTCCGGCACCGGAATGATGGTGCCCGGTGTACGATCTGGCGTCTCCTCAGATGTCATGGCGACTCCCTGGCATCGAGCCCGCTCACAGGGCTGTAATCGGGCGGCATTGCAGCAGGTGGAGGCCATCCGCGTCCCACGCCACCTCTACGTCTACGGGAAAGCGCCACTCACGTTCCAGATCCTGCATCAGGGCAGCCAGCTCACGGATCTGATCCTCTGCCAGGGCGGGCCGCCGGCGCAGACGGGTCGGCACCGCCAGCTCGGTCACACCGTCGGCCGCAATCACCGTCATGATGCCCTTCTCTGCCACATCTTGGCGGACGATGCTCAGGTCACCGCGGTAAACGGCATACACATCCGGGGTCACAAGACCGCTCACGATGCTGTCGCCGAGTCCGAAGCTGGCGTTTATGAGCATCACGTCGGGCTCGTGCCCCGCCGGAGCCCGGCTGAACCCCACGGCCGCGGCGTCCGCCCGGACCATCGCCTGCACCAGCACGGCAATCCGCGGCGGCCCTTCACCGTCCATGCCCTGATGCTCACGATAGCGGAGGGCCGGCTCGCTTTGCGCTGACGCCCAGCACGCATAGACGGCTGCCCTCAGGGCGTCGAGGTCCCGGACGTGAAGAAGGGTGGCGTGCTGTCCGGCAAAGGAAGCCTCTTGCCCGTCTTCCCCCACGGCCGACGAACGGACCGCGACCGAGTTGGCGCCCAGCTGGTCGTACGCCTCCGCCAGATCGCCGACGGTCAGGCTGCCGTCTGGACGAAACACACTCCAGGGCAACACGAAGCCCGGCGGCACCGGAAAGCGGCTATGAAGGCGGGAGAGCGCGGCCGCCTTGCCGCCCACCAAACTGGGATCGCTGGATTCGGGCTCCCCTAACCACAAGATTCGTACAGGCAATTCTTTACCGGTTCGCAACATGCGGTTCACATTCGTCTCGGGAGCGGGCGACTCCTTCTTCCGGAATGGGAGACGCTCGCGCCATCCTGGAATACAATTCCAGGATGGACCAGCTGCGATCGGGGCGCCGGCGGTCCGGCGCTGCTACGCGGGCAGGCAGGCGGCGCCTTCGACCCTGGGTGACCGTCTTGGGGGTGGTGTCGGCGCTGGTGCTGGTCTGGAGCTTGCCCCGGCTGGGATCGTGGCTCTCGGTCGGCCAGTCTCCCGAGCCGGCTGGTGCCATCATCGTGCTGGGCGGCGGCATCACCGATCGCCTCCGTGAGGGTGTGCGGCTTTGGAAGCAAGGCTACGCGCCGCTTCTGGTTCTGTCAGGTGGGGCTCCCGGCAATGGGCCGCTTACCCAGGCGCAGTCCATGGCGGTCACGGCGAAGGCGATGGGGGTGCCGGCAGAAGCCCTCGTCCTCGACAACCGCTCACACACCACGTTTCAAAATGCACTGGACACCCTGCCCTTGCTGCAAGCCCGTCATGTGACCTCGGCCCTCGTGGTGTCCTCCGACTATCACATGCGGCGGGCGCGCTTCTTGTTTTTGGCCGTATACCGGGGGAGCGGCATCCGGCTGCGCTTCGTCGGCGTCAGAAGCCCATCCTTTGATCCTGGACGATGGTGGGCCACGCCGGTCAGCGCCTACATCACGCTGTCCGAGTATGCGAAACTGGCGGTGAATGTTCTGGAGGTGGGGTTCTGGGAAGCCACACATGGCTAGGAGGTGGGAGCGTGGGGGAGAGGGCGTGGGACATCGTCCGGCTCGATGTTGAAGACGAGCCCCCTTGGGACCTCCTGCTGGACGCCGATCCTGAGCGTTCCCTGGTCGAGGACTACTGGGCCAGGGGGCGTGCGTACGCCGCCCGGGCGGGAGAGGCGGTGGTGGGCGAAGTGGTGTTCCTGCCCACCCGACCGCTGACCTGGGAGCTTGTCAGCGTGGCGGTGCGCGAAGACCACCGGAGGCAGGGACTGGCCGGCCGTCTCATCCGCCATGGACTGGCGGAGGCGGCAAGGGCCGGAGTGCGGGTCGTGGAGGTGGGAACGGCCGACACCAGTTTCGGACCGCTCTTGCTTTACCTGGGGCTCGGGTTCCGGATTGTGGGGGTGGACGCCGACTTCTTTACCCGGCTCTATCCCGAACCCGTGATGGACAACGGCCGGCAATGCCGGGATATGATCCGGCTCGCGATGGACCTTCCCACCGCCGGACGAGGAGAGGCATGACATGACGGACGAAGGTGCGATGAACCAGCCGAATCAGATGGTCGCTGGCACCTTGATGGAGGCGCTCGGGATGGAGGTGGAGGTGGCCGAGCCCGATCGGGTGCGGATCCGGATGCCGGTCGACCAGCGCACTCGCCAGCCGTTTGGGATCCTGCACGGGGGCGCCTCGGTGGCGCTGGCGGAGTCGGCGGCCAGCCTGGCCACGTGGCTCAACGTCGACCAGGAGCACCAGCTCGCGGTCGGGATCGAGATTAACGCGAACCACATCCGTCCCAAGCGCGAAGGGGTCGTGTTTGGC
>JBMFXK010000130.1:0-7563 GCA_049964315.1 Clostridia bacterium
CGGCGGTACGGGTGCGCTCAGCTTCGGGTACTCCGCGAGACGAGATCTGCTGACCGTCGGAGGGGAAGCGTCAGGCACCGGAACCTTCCTGGGAGCCTGTGAGGAGAGGCCTGCGGTGAAGCGAGCCAACGCGACCAGCTGCCGCCGCGGGGGTTAGGAACTTTTGGACGGCGGTATTCGCCGATCCAGGGATGCCTGGAGCCGGGACTGGAGTGACGTGGCGCCGTCGGGATACCGCCCGGCCGTGCGGACCGGGTTCCTGGACGCTCACCATATTTCACATTTGGAGGGTGCCCGGTCCCTGTGCCAAACAGCGGCGCGGGACGTCTCAATCCGCGTGAGCGTGGCAGCGGTTTTTCACAGACTGAATCCGGGAGGATCCTCGAGGTCCGGATTCATCCGAAAGAAGTCACGGGCGCCCTGAACCGTCCGCAGCCAATCGTACACGAGCTCCTTCGCCGACACGGTTTCGATGCCGGCGCGCTCCATCCGCCCGAGTCCGTTCGCATGTGCGCTGCCCGGTGAATACAGGACGTCATGGACGACGACCACCCGCTTCCCCCGCTCCTTCAGCCCGAGGGCTGAGTGGGCGACGCAGACGTCAGTCTCCAACCCGAGGAGGATCGTGGTGCTGGCGCCGGTCCCCTCGATGGCGGCCAGGATTTCCGGGTTGTCGGCAGCGCCGAACGTCCACTTCGGGAGCACGGGCGTGCCCTTCGGCATTGCGTCACGAATGACAGGGCTGGTGGCCCCATGGACGGCGGCGTCCTCCTCGGTGACCACGACAGGAATCTTCAGCCGGCCGGCCACAGCGACGAGCCACGCCGCCCGCCTGAACATCGTGTCCAGGGCCAGCCGGTCGACATCGCGGCGGTCAACGGGATAGAAGTTCTGCTGTGCGTCGATGACGAGCACCATCGAGCATGTGATGTCGATCAGGGGCAACGGCCGCGCCTCCGTTCCCGGCAAGCGTAGCGCGGCGGTGGTGCAGGGTCAACGCAACCCCGCGCCGCGGGTGCGGGTCCCTAACAGGCCGATCAGGGCAGCCTAGGGTATCGGCGACACGAATCCAAGATGACCGGTCCATCAGCTTCGAGCACAAGAGGGGTCCGTGGCGAGCTCCCGTGACCATGACGCGACAGCGGCGATATACCGACGAGAGGTCGTACACTTTCACACATTCGTACATTCCTACATCGGTACAAAGGAAAACACCCGTGAGCCGCGTCATCAAGGTACTCAAGGCATCGGATGTCCAGCAGCGTTGGAGCAAAGTGGTCCACGAAGTGTCCTATGACCAGACCTGCGTCGCCCTTGAAAAGAGCGGCGTGCCGGTCGCGGGCATTGTGAGTCCGCAACACCTCGAATGGCTATAGGAGCGAGACCACCGCCTCGAGGAGCTCCGGGCGGTGATGGAGGACCTCCGCGAGGTGATTCACGATGTGCCGCCCGAGCAGTTCGATCACGAAGTACCCAGGCTCTGGCTGCCTTCCGAACGCCCCGTAACGGACACCCCCCACTTGACCAGGGTGGTGTTCGACACCAACGTGGTCGTGTCGGCGAGCCGCGCAGACGGCGGCCCCCTGGCGATCATCTAAGAGGACTGGCTGAGCGGCCGCTGTCAGGTGCACGTGTCGGAACCCCGGCTTGAAGAAGTTGCCCGCACTCTGGCGAAACCGTGCTGCGCCGACGGATGGGTTCCGAGCACAGGCGCCGGTTTCTGACCCTGCTCAAGCGCACCAGTGTCCTCCAGCCGATCGTAGAGCGAGTTGTGGGCGTGGCGACGCACTCCGAAGATGATTGGATGTTCGCTGCCGCCCAAAATGCCCACGCGCCTGCTTGGTCACCGGGGATAAGACACTGCCGGCGTTGGGGACCTTTGCTCGAGCCGTCTCATTGATACCGCGGGATGCGCCGACTTCCTGGAAAGCTCCCGGGACGACGAGCCGAAGCTGTTTGGTCGGTGTGACGGGACTCGTCGCCAACCGTGTCGGTGTTGACTCACCGTATGGATCGGACATCTCGTCTCTCTGACTCATGGAGGGCATCTGTCGCTGACTCTCGAATGGGTGCCCATGCCTTAGAATGGCATCGGGGCATTGGATGCGGGACAACTGATGGGATCACAGAAGGGATCCCATGGTCGGCCGCCGCTCCCACCAACTGTCCTTGTCCAATGCGGATGCATGGTGGAAACGGATTGCTCCGGCCTTTCCCTAGGCGCAGGGGCGGGCGTGAAGCTTTGTGCACTGGCCGGATGAGCACCTCACCGCCGGGTACCCCGAGGTGGCGCGGGTGCCAAGTTATGTCTGGTCGCCAGGCCGACCAGAGTCCTCTGCCGATGCGTCAGGATCGACCACGTCCAACCACATTGCTCTCGGGGGGCCTATCAGGCGTCCCATGCCATGGGGCCCCGTCTCACACCCGCGGCAGGGACGCGGACCCCTGGCCGTCGAACCTTGCGGGCGAGGAGGATGATATGCAGAACTTGCGACATCCGGTTTTAGTGACGGGTGGCGGCCGCGGCATCGGTCGCGCCATCTGCCTGGCGTTGGCGCAGTCCGAACGCGATCTCTTCATCCATTACGGGCGCGACCGAGGCGCGGCCCTCCAGACGGCCCAGGACTGCCGAGGGTTCGGAGTTCGGGTGGAGATCGTCCAAGCCGACCTGGCCTCGCAGTCTGACATCACCGCGCTCAGTCAGGCGGTGTTGACATCCGTGGAGGGGCTGGGCGGGCTCGTCAACAACGCCGGGGTGTACGAGGGGCACGATCTGGCGTCCACATCCGGGGAGATTTGGGATCGGGTCCTGGCCATCAACCTCACGGCTCCCTTCTTCGTCATCCGGGCCCTGGCCCCGGCGCTGCGCAAGGAGAAGGGGTCCGTCGTCAATATCTCCTCCATTCTGGGTGTCACCGCCTCACCCGGCGCCTACCCCTACCAGGCCAGCAAGGCCGGCCTCGACCAGTTGACCCGGAGCCTCGCGACCGAACTGGCGCCCGACATCCGCGTGAACGGGGTGTTCCCGGGCTTCGTCCGGACTGATATCAATCGCGACGGTTGGGAAGACCGGGCGTTCGCCGCCAAGGTCGAATCCGAAACCCCGCTCGGCCGATGGGGGGAGCCGGAGGACATTGCGCCCGCCGTAGTGTTTCTCCTGTCGGATGCTGCGCGGTTCGTTACCGGCCAGGTGCTGGGCGTGGACGGCGGCAAGTCGCTGCTTTAGGCTGTCGCAGAGGCTGTCCGCGGTCTGATGGGCTCAGACCGGATCGGCGGGAGCGAGATAACCGGAGACGAACGCCACGCAGGGCCACCCGGCTCAGGACGACTTCCCGTCGTCGCGTGACCCCGTCTCCGGCGCCATCGCACCCGTCAGCACTCAGCAGTCATAAGGCTCCTGCTCTCGAGTCACCCGACCGTGCGTCTGTGGGGGGTACCTCTGCACAACACACACCGAAAGGTCTCGGAAGCACGTTTCACATGGGTGTGTTTACAAGATATACGAGACATGTAACTCCGCGCCTGACACACTGCGTTTGAACTGAGAAGGACATCGCATTGTGCGCTGCGGGGGACCCCGCTGGAGTAGCCTGCTCCGGACTCGGTATACCTTTACATCATCGGGGAGTGCTTGGCGACGGAAGTCCCAGGTCGCTTCGTGCTGGTGAGAAGTACGCCCTGCCCCGTGCCACGACTGCTGCAGGCCCGATATGCGACAGTTGGGCGTCACTGCGGTCAAAAGATCTGCCGGGGGTGGCGATGTTCGTGAGTCTCGCGTATCGGCGCTTTGTGGTGAGACGCGGGGCTGCCCTCGCCGTTCCAGATTCCTGCGGGGGTGCTGGGACTCACGTTACGGAACTCACCGCGCAGAGGCCATCCAGCCACAGCTCCATGAAGCCCGATGTCTCAGGGTCGCCGTCCTGCAGCAGCGCAAAGTAGCGAAGGTCGCCACCCGCGTAATGGTCTTGCGTGACGTGCCAGACAGGACCGCGGCCATCAAACGGAACGGTAACCAGGAGCCAGCCGTCCCACGCTTCCTGATAGGGAAGCGCCGAGAAGAGGTGCCCGTCGCGCTCATACTCCCGATACTGAGTGCGGTCCCGTCCAATCCGGAGCCGGTGACGGGCCTTGCCGAGGCCGAACACCGCGTGGTGGCGGATGCGAGCCCAGACCTGTATCCCACCGCCCGGGGCGACGTCACCCCAGCGCTCCCCCTCGAACTCCAGGGAGAAGTCGGACGCGCCCGCCGTGAGATGCAGCGAGGCGCTATGAACCAGGCGCACGCGACCGTCCGAGCAGACGTGGAATAAGTCCGACGCATCGCAAGGTGTACGCGGGCGCACGGTCCACCCCGTAGTCGTCACCGTCGGACTCAAGGGTTCCGGCTCCTTCACCACATAGAGGTCGAGCCAGGCAAGATTGCGGGCGGTCTCGGAGGCCGCGGTCACTTCCAGCCGATGGAACCCGGAGACGTCGAACCTCTTTCTTATGGTCATGCCCTGGCTCTCGACGCTCCCATCGACCCCCCATACGATGCCGGGAACGGGCTCAAAGTCCCCCGCGGTCTCGGCCGAAGTGGAAACCGGGGTGCCGGCGGGGACGCGTACAGCATGGGGAGCCACCTCTTCGAGCGCCGGTGACATGGCTAGGCGGAGGCTTGGAAGCTGACCAGGACGGTCTATCGACGTCCACACCGCCGGCAGCGTGACGGCGTGGACGTCCTCCCCCTGAAGGAAGGGCCCGCCCCCGTTGTCCCTGATGGAGTTCGGGCCGACCAGCAGGCCCGCGGTGTTTCTGGCAAAGATGGCCGGCCCGGCATTGGCCTCGATGGTGTTGTGCTCGATGAGCCAGTGGCCCGCCCTATAATCCGGGCGAAATCCCCCGGCGATCCCGGGCCCCTGGTTGTGGTGGAGAAGATTCCGGAGGACCCTGATATGGCGGCCGCTGCCGTTCACCACGGCGATGCCCGCATGTCCGAAATCCGGCTCGGGGGCATTCGCGTGCGCGGTCCCGTTGTACGCAGCTTCGTTGCCCACGAGCAGCGTGCCGTCTGATCCGCCCAGCCAGAAGCCGTAACTCGAGTGGTTGGCCCGATTGCGGATAAAGACGTTGTCGGCCGACCAGCACTCGATGGCGTTGTTGTGAGCGTGCGATGCATCGTTGCCTTCGAGATGGTTGAATCGGCTTGACCAGCCGTTCAGGCAGCGGATGAAAATGCCGTCCCCGCCAAACGTGCAGTCGTTGTCTAGAAGGCGATTATGGCAAGAACCAGCTTCTATCAGCACGGAGGCCGAGTCACGGGCATGAGTCTCCCCGCTCCGGATGCGCAGCCCATAGCTGAAATCGTTGCCGGCGATGTGGTGGTGGGAACTGTGCCAGAGTTTCAGGCCGACGTTGCTGGCATGGGAAAAGCGGTTCCCGGTCACCCGATTGCCGACGCAGTCCCGCATCTCGAGCCCATTCCAGTTGAACATGCCTACATTCTCGGTGACGCAGGAGTCGTGCACCCGTTCAAGAAGGATGCCACCCGCATGGGGGCCGTCTCCCCACCCGAATTCCGGGTCCGTAAAATTGCCGGAACAGTCGCTGGCGGCTAAGGTCCACCTGCGGCCGTCCACGATGTGCACAGCGCGTTGAAATCCGGCCACGTGAAGGCCGGTAATGGTAACGCCCGAGAAGCCGGTGGCGAAGATGCCTGTGCCACGATAAGATTCCGGCCGGCCGGGGATTCCTGGTCCGGACAGAACGGTGTCTGCACCGTCGACCACAATGTTGTCGGCCCCAATCATGAGTCCCACCCCGGCGGGGAACTCATACACCCCAGCCACCAGACGGCAATTCTCGCGAATGATGAGTCCCGGACGAGGGGTGATCGTGTACATCCCGCCGATCCCTTCTGGTGCCCTGAACTTCCCCATCGTGGGAGTGGCTCGCGTAAAGGGTTTTCTGCTGGACCGGCCAACTCCTTTGCCCCGCATCAAACATCCTCTCCGCCATCCGCGAGGCCGCCGGTTGCGAATCGGCGCCCTGCCCGGACACCCGGCGGTCAGCCAGAGGGTCAGGATGCCGGCACCGATCGCCGGGACCTTCGCAGAGTGCGCACGATTCACCCCGCCCCCCTAGAATGGCTGGAATCCTGCGGGACGTGTCTGATGTGAGGGTGATGAGTGCACTTTCCGTCGCTGCGCGAGCCCTGTCGATTTCTGGGGAACTGTGGGCGGGCAACGCAGGCTGTGCCGTTCGAGCCAGCGTAGGGTGGGTCGATCACGTGGGGACGGCGCCGCTTCGGAGATATATCGGCTACTCGCCACACGGACGCCCGCCGCCAAGGGGTGGGTCGGCGCCCTCCTCAGACGGGCGGCCGATGCCGCCGACGCGCACGACCGCCGTATTCTGTGGGGATGGACGTGCGGGAGACGGTTCCCGGGGTGAGGCGTTCTGCCGCCGGCTCGGCGCCGACGTGGCGCAGGTGATCCGCGAGAGCCGGCTCCATCTGGACATGTCGACCGCGACCAGATAGAAAGATGGATCGAGGAGGGTCAGCGCCGCGCGCCCGGCTGCAGCGTCGTCTCCGTCGAAGGACCCACGCCTGACCGCCTCATGGATGACGCACTCCACCGCGTCCAGGTTCTCAGCCACACGGCGCCCCGGGATAACCTTTCGTACGATGAGCGCAGGGTGACCGCTGAGGAGATCCGGTCCGAAGAACAGGCGTATCTCCGGAGGGGAGTCGCCCCATGGGTCCTCTATGCTCGCGACGATGAGAACGCCGCCTGGTGGGAAGCTGGGCCTTCTGCGGAGTACCGATGACCCTTCACGGGTGGCGTCCCTCGCCTGGTCCCCCCTGGAGCCTGAGCCGTTCCGCCTGCTCAGCCCCCGAGATCCTCTCCCTTCAAGAGCCAGGCGGCGAGCCGACGGGGATCCGCAATCGCGATGTCCTCCGGCACATCCTGGCCGTCAGCAAAGTACGCAAGCGGCCAGCCCAGCTCGGCGGCGGCTGTGATCATGGCGCCCGGCGACTGCGACTCGTCAAGTTTGGTAAAGCAGAGCCGGGCGTCCCGCAGGCTGCCGGCAAAGCGTCGGGCGGAATGCACCATCGACTCGGCCCGCATGGTGGCCGGCAGCACGATGAGGAGCTCCTTCGTGCGCGCCGCCCGCACCATCGACTGGATCTCCGCCACATGGAGGTCGTGAAACGGGCTCCGCCCGGCAGTGTCCACCAGGATAATGTCCTGGTTGGCCCGGTCCACCACCTGGTCCAGGTCCTGGGGCCGGGCCGCCACCTCCAGCGGGATGCCCAGAATGAGCGCAAAGGTCTTCAGCTGCTCCGCCGCCGCCACCCGGAAGGTGTCGGTGGTCACCAGCAGCACGCTTTTCTGTTGCACCAGGGTGAAGTGGGCGGCCAGCTTCGCCAGCGTCGTGGTCTTGCCAGACCCGGTCGGCCCGACCGCGGTCAGGATGACCCGGTCGCGAAGGGACACTGGCGAGGGCTCGCCCAGCAGCTTGACCAGGGCGTCGGTGAGCGCCCGGTCCGGGTCGTCGGACCCGCTCTGGGCCACCGCC
>JBMFXK010000131.1:0-7543 GCA_049964315.1 Clostridia bacterium
CGGTGATAATGCAGGCCACCTCGCCTCGGTGGCTGCGCAACGCGTCTTCCAGGCGATCAAGGTCGTTCCACGGGACCAGAATCGCCTGATGGATGGAGTGGGCGCTCAATCCCGAGCTCTCCGCGATGGGAACCGGATCGGTTTCGAGCCCCAGATCGGTGACCGGATGCGGGTGCGCGGAGACCAGGTAGTCGTCGTACCAGCCGTGATAATGGCCTTCAAATTTGATGAACCGGCGGCGCCCCGTCAGGCCACGCGCCAGACGCAGCGCCGCCATGGTGGCCTCGGTGCCGGTGTTGGCAAAGCGGACCCGCTCCACCCCCGGGACCCGCGCCGCAATCAGCTCCGCCACCTCCACCTCCGGCTCCGACACGGCGGCAAACAACGTTCCGGAGTCGGCGGCCTCGTGCAGCGCCGCGCGGATGACGGGATCCTGGTGTCCCAGCAGCAGCGCCCCGTACGCCATCATCAGGTCCACGTAGCGGTTCCCGTCCACATCCTCCACGTAGGCGCCCTCTCCCCGCCGCAGGAACAGGGGGTATTCCCCATAGTTCAGAGACCCACGGGAGGGTGAGCTCACCCCCTCCACCATCACATCCCGCGCCCGCTCAAAAAGGCGGCGGGACGTGTCTGTGGATCGTCCAGCCATCGCTATCGCCTCTCTCTTTCAGACATCTCGTGCACGCGTTGCAGCAGTATGCGGGCCGCCGCCTCCATCGATGGCGGAGACCAATTTTCGACCTCCAGGCGCAGACCGGCGCGAAGGGCCTCGCGGGCCCTGGTCGTAAGGTGGACGGTGCCATCGCGGTCCATGGCCTCAATTCCGTCCGCCCGCGCCGCCGCCTCGTTGATGGCCACGGCCTCGGCCAGAGACAGGTCGGAGGGCAAACACACGGCGATCTCGCTCCGACCGGCACGGCAGGGGTAACCCCCCGGAAGTCCCCGCGGCCCGGGAATGTGCACGCGGTGCATATCTTCATCCAGCAGGGCCGTAAGGGTCCGCACCAGCGAGGCGCCGGTAAACATGTGGCTCCGCGTGCCCGAGGGCCACAAAAACGGCCGCGACAACTCCCCCGCGACGGACCCGTGTGCGCTCCGGACGGACAGGCGATAGGGCGGCAGCGGCCGGCCGTCGAAGAGTGCCGCCTCCACGCTGTGATGGGCCACGAGGCTGATATCCCCCGGTCTGGTGTCAGGCCCCTCGAGGCCCATCACCAGCTCGTCCACGTTGCCAAAGCCCAACACCCGGTCGTACCCCTGGCGCGCCAGCATGGGGGCGACGGCGTCGGGATACGGCGCCAGCATGAGCCACGGCGGCGAATCCAGCGACGTCAGGACTGGCAGCAGCGAAAGCGGCAGGGCGGCCTGACAGGGCAGCCAAACGGCAAAACCGGCCCCGTCCAGGGCCTCACGAGCCGCGGCGGGCAGCTCCTGCACCCGCCGCCAGCTGTACTGCGTGGCCATAAACAAGAACACGTCTGGCTTCAGCGCGGCCAGCGCGCCGCAGACGGCGTCCGGATGCAGCGGGAAGATGCGGCTCTCGATGCGGGGTGCGGCCGGGCGCGCCCGCGTCACCATCCTGGCCATGACAGCCACCTCGGCCACGGCCCGGGAATCCCGTCCGGCAAGGACAAGTTCATGGGCCGGCGGCAGGAAGGCGGCCAGCAGATAGGCCGCCTTCTCGCCCAGATCACCGACGCCGTAGAGCAGGATCCGCGCCACGAGATGCCTCCCGACCGGCCGCTTGCGTTCTAAGATACCGACAGAGGACGACAGGTCTGCAGGGGGGAGCCGACCCTACTCACGGTCGAACGCGTTCAGCGCATTGACGCCGTGAGCCAAGGCGGACCCCGCCTTCAACACGCCCGCGATCTGAACGGCCTCCAGGACCTCCGCCTTGGTGCCGCCGAGCCGCTTTACGTGACCGACGTGAGCCTCGATGCAGTAGGGGCAGCCCGTCACATGCGCCACCGCCACGGCGATGAGCTCCTTCGTCTTCCGCGACAGCGCGCCGTCCTTAAAGGCTGCCTGATCCCACGCTACGTACGCGTCGAACGCCTCGGGTGCGTGTGAACGCATCTCCGGAAAGCGCTCCCCATATGACCGTCGATAAAGCACGTCGTCGCCCATACCCAACCTCCCTTGCATGCCCATGCCATTTCACGCTAAGGGAGGCCTGAGGCAGGGTCAAGCCGCCGTGGGTTCTGGGCCTCGGTGGAACACGTCGGCGGGGGATGCGTTGGGAACCAACGCTGCCGTTCCATGGTTGCTGCGCTTGCCTGTGTCCGTGCGGCGATCGTACCGACGGGTCTCGCGGCGCTCCATGGACCCGCGGTACATCGGGTGTCGGGATGCAGCAGGCCCACCATCACGCGGGCAGCCCGGTGCCTTGACTCGCGGTCGCGTATACGAAGCCGCGTGAGTGCTGAAAGCGTTCAGATGGCTCACGGAGGCCTTGGGGATCGTCCATGCGCGAGCACACTGCCGGGGCGGGTGGAGATGGGGTGGTCCGCGGCCCGGGCCGGGCGCCTATCCGGTGACCATGGGGAGATCGGGGTCGGCGCTCCACTCGGTGAGGGAGCCATCGTACAGCCGTGCCTGTGGGTGACCTGTCACGACGAGGGCAAACAGGAGCACGGTGGCCGAGATCCCACCCCCACAGTAGGTGGTGACCGGTCGGTCGAAGGCGACGCCCGCGTCCTCCAGCACCCGCCGCGTCTCGTCCGGGGAATGGAACCGCAGCGTGACCGGATCGAGCAGCGTGGAGAACGGCACGTTGATGCTGCCCGGGATCCGTCCCGGCCTCGCATAGGCGGACGGCTCAAGCCCACGGAAGGCCGATGGCGACAGCGCATTCACGAGCTGCTCTCCACCCCCGTGCACCACCTCCCGGACTTCCTGAAGGCGGGCCAGGAGGGAGCGGTCGGGATGGGCCGCAAATACGCAGCGTGGGTAGCTGCGAGAACCGGTCTCCAGCGGACGGTTGTCCGCCACCCAGGCCGTAAGCCCGCCATCCAGCACGCTCACCCGCTGGTGGCCAAAATAGCGCAAGAGCCACCAGAAACGGGTAGCCCAGAGCGGGGCGCCCTGCGCGTAGACCACAACCTGGTGTGCGTTGGAGATGCCAAGGTCCTGAACCGCCTCGGCGAAGGCTTGCGGGCGCGGGACGGTCAGGGCATGGCGAGCGTCCGGATCGGAAAAGTCGGCGGGGATATCCGCGAACACGGCGCCGGGAATGTGCCCTGCCTCATACGTGGCGCGTCCGCTCTCTATCCGATAGGGGCCGCCGCCTTCCGCGTCACGCTGCAGGAAGGCGGTCGCGTCCACGATCCGGACGTCAGGCCGAGCAGCTATAGACGCCAGCTGCGGCGGGGTGACCAGCGGGGGCAGCGATGCGATGACAAACCCTCCTTGACGACGACGATGCGTCGAGTGAAGACATTAGAGATTTCCCCATCGGGTTTGATATCCCCTCTCACGATCCACCCGCTGACCCCTGCTGATGGGAAGTCGACCGGCTCCGTCAAGAGGCCAGGGCGTCCAGGGTGACGCCGAATAGCCCCGCGTCCGCAACGCTGTGATGACGAGGGGCAGGGCATCGGCACCCAGAGTGGAGCTGTCCGGGAGTTGGTCCTGGCCCGACACCGCGCCGGATCGGTCTCGGCGGGCGGACGGCACGCAGGGCTGCCGTGTGGTCAATCTGAAAGAGCACGGCACAGTCGGCTGGACCGACGATGGCCTTCAGCGGATTCGGTTGGCAGGGAGCGATCCCGATCACCCCTGGCATTTCGCCACCACCACGGCAGCCCTCGACGTGGTTCAGGCCCACGGGCTCCTTGCCGACTATGGCCAGCCGCCGAGGGCGCCGCGGGAACTGCTGCAAGCCTATCCCGACCTCCTCCGACCGCCACCGCCCGTCCCGCCGACCCTGGAACGGGATCCGCCGTCGCCTTTTCAGAACATACGCTAACGGTGAATCCGCTCAGCCCGGGCTATCGTGGCCCCCGGCGCTCTGGCCAGGAGTACACCTGCTCGCGCGAAATTGAAATCACTGGCGCGGACGGGCGACTGTCCGCACATACACTGATAGCAGGTTGATGATCCGACTTTGTGCATGGAAGGCGGATGTTTGATGGCCGGGGTCGCGGTGTTAGTCATATTGATTATCGTATTCCTCGAGATCCTGCCCGTGTGGGTGAGCGTCCATCTGGGCCACCAAAAGGGCTACAACCTGGCGGGGTGGCTTCTGGGGCTGTTCCTCGGATGGATTGGCGTCATCATCCTCGCCATCCTCAAGCCATCGGCCGACGCAGAGCGTCGCCAGCTCCTACAGCAGGGTTTTCCTTGTCCGCATTGCCAAGAACCGGTCCGGCAAGGCGCTAGCGTTTGCCCGCACTGTCAACGAGACGTGGCCACCTCGTCCTAACCGTCCCATCGCTGCTGCAACCGTCGCCACGCTGGTAGGGCCCGGGCTGTCCGGGCGGCCGTTCGGTGGACTCGTCCGCCCGTTCCGCCCCCGGTCCGGTGGGGAGCGGCGGCGGTGTCCATCCCCTATGGCTCGGCGCACCCGCGCGTAGCGCCTCGACGCGCTCGACCAGCGGTTATTCAATACGTTTGTGGCCGGAACCCAGCTTTCATGGATCCGGGGCGATATCGCCCAGACCCTGTTCCGGAACTAGGGTTCGAAGGCAATCGAACGATTCGCCGTCCTGGTGGACCGGTCCCTCGATACCCTCCCGTTCCTCGCGCGTGTCGCCACCGCGTGTCCGCCCGGACGCCGCGAGGAGTGCCGGGCCGTCTCCTGGTCCACTTCGGGTCGCCGATCGCGCCCGGGGGCTGCACGCCGACGGCAGGACCGCGGGCCAGGCGACCTACTGACTTCCCTTCGCCCCCGATGAGGGGCTCAACAGCGAAGCCCTGGCATATGGCGCCCACGACTACAGCCCCAAGGTGGCCCGACTTCCCCGGCCCGGGCGCGGCAGGCCCGGTCACTCGCCCAGTATCGGGCCGTGGAGCGGTTGGTCCGACGGATCCAACAGTAGGTGCGACTGTTCAATCAGATCGACGCGCCGGCCTGCGCTCAGCGGCTGCGGCTCTCCGCAGAGCCGGCGCCAGCACGCAAACCCGACGTGCCAAGAGCGTGTCCTAATCCCTCGGGACGGAGCGATGGATATGCAAGTGGCCCCCCGCCAAGAAATTGGCCAGCGGCTCCGTTGGGTGCCTGAGCGGTACGGGGTGAGCCTCGACCAGGTCGCTTCCTATCGCGAAGGTCGCGGCCTTGCGGTCCAGATAGGGCAACCGAGTGGTCTCCATGCGCTTCCCGGCGGCAGAGTTGGCGCGTCACGCAGCGCGGAACATCTCCACGAAGCGTCCGGTCAGAAAGAACACAGCCGAGACGTGATACGCCTCGCGGGTCTTCGGGATGTTCACCACCGTCTCAACTCGCTCCCGCATCCAAGGTCAGACCCACGAGTGGCCTCGTGCTCGGAATCTGGCTCCATTCCAGGCCGGCGAGAGATAGCGGAAACAGGGGCGACGGACGTGGCGTCGCAGGTGCCGCGGGTGGTGTTGTCGTGCCCGTGGAGACAGTAGCGGAAGAGACGGTGGTCGTCTCCGCGGGTGTGGGGCACTGTAAGGTTTGCCGGTGCCGGCCGGGGTGGCGATACGAAGAGAGGCCCCATGTTCGATGCCTGTGGCCACATGGGTAGTCTCGCGGTCCATGCCGCCTGCGACGCCGCAGTACTCCCAGACGCACGGCCGGAGGGTCTCTCCAGGAGGCCGTCCGGCGTCCACCAAAGCCCGATGGTTTCGTCCAGCATACGATAGTGTTTAGAATGTACTAAACGTTCGATCGAGATGTCATCACCTCATAGAGCGGGAAGGCAGGCGAGTCATCGTGAGACTCATGGACCGCAGGCGTCATCCCCTATCCGATTGGCTGGCAATACTCGCCAGCCTCTTCGTCGCGGCGGCGACTGCTTCGTATTGGTTCATTCCCCTGGGCACCACATGCACGGGTACGGTTGGCTCCGCCTCGGTCTGCACGGCGCTCAGTCTGGCCGGCCGCACGCCGTTCGCCTTCACCCCACTTGCGATCGCGGCCGCGCTCGGGCTGGGGTGGACATTCTTTCGCCTCCGGCGCTCCATCCTCGTGCTGGTCGGGTTCGGCCTCGCCGCGGCCGTATTCTTCCTGCTCTCGTTCGGCGTGGACTGGCCATTCATCCCAGCCGCCGCGCTATCCCTGACGGCGGCCATGCTGCCAAAACACCGTCTCCCGTCGTGACCGAGGGCCCCCGGCTTCTGCAGGACTCACCTCTCGTGCTCCCGCACGGTGGTCAAGCTCCGGACTGTGCGGACCGGATGATCACAGGAGATGCACAGGGCCCACGCTCCACCCCAACATGCCTCCGCCACGCCCGCTCCAGGCCCCGAGGGTCTCCTTGCTAGGGACGATGGAAAGGCTTCAGCACCCCCGTCACCTGCTGCCGGAGGTAGAGGGGCATGCCCCAGCGCGGCAGCTCACTGATCCCAGGGGGCGGGGTCCAGCTGTTCCGGCACGCGGGCACCACCGTCATCCAGCACACCGCGCAGCAGCAAGTCCACCGCAATCACTGAGGGCAGACGGCCTGCCATACGGTCGCATTGACCCCCATGTCCCGCCGGCTCATATCGTGTGTGGCCGTCGTGTACAGATACCACCTGACAGCATCCCCGTCCGCGGTCCGCCCTTCCGCCAGTGTTCCCACGCAGGAGGTGCCGCTCAGCTCCTCGACCAGGTCAGCCGGCTGGGGGAGCAGGGAGGCGACCACGTGGCGGGGAATCACGCGGCGGCCGTCCGCCACGACCAGCTCCTCCCGATCCAGCCCCAGCACGTGCAGCGTCTTCAGGATGCCGACGTACTGCTCGCTCAGGGCGTACTTGAATTCGCAGTCCCGGAGACCCTTCTGTCCGAGGAAGAGCGGGAGGGTGCCCACCTCTACGTGCGAAACGCTCCGCACCGTAAGCCTGCCGACGGGATCGGGAAACTCGAACTCTTCAATCCCGGTCGTCAGCGGCTCGCCCCGGACGAAGCGGCGCGCGAGGTACCGCAGCGGGGGCTGCAGGCACTCTTCGATGCTGGTGTCAAGCGAAAACGGAAGCGCAAAGGCATAATCGGACAGCTGGCTGTTGTCCCCGTCATACACCACAATCCGGGATAGCTCCGCCAGTTGGTCGAAGGCGTAACGGGCGAGAATATTGGTCACGCCCGCATCGACGTCGATGCCGAGCAGTGCCAGAAGGCCCTTGTCGCGAAACGCGGCGTCGCAGCTCATCTGCCTTGGCACCGTGACGAGGTCGGGGAGCTCCACCGGTCCGTCCGAGGCCATGTCGATGTAATGCGCGCCCGCGCCGAGACACGCCTCCATCACAATGAGCACAATGAGATTGAAGCGGGGCATCCCGGAGTGGACCGGGACCTGGCAGTCCTGGACCAGCTCTTGCGCAATCGCGTCGCCATTCTGAGCATCCAAGACCACGGTGCGTACCCGGGGATCGTTCAACG
>JBMFXK010000132.1:0-7535 GCA_049964315.1 Clostridia bacterium
CCCCGACCCTATGTGTGGGTCAAAACGGCAGACCAGATTATGGCGTCCCTGAAGCTTTACTGTGAACGAATTAATGGTTCAGGACACTAGGTTCGCGGGGGCACGTGGCGGAACAACTGCCACAACGTGAGGTCGTAGGCAATCTTGATGCCGCCCGCCAGGAAGAATGTCCCCAGGGCGCCGGCGGCCAGCGTCACGCCGCCCACGGCTGGACCCGCCAGCTGCCCGGTCTGGTATCCCATAGTCGTCACGCCCGCGGCAGCCGCGCGTTCCTCCGGATCCACCACGGAGGCGATATAGGCCTCGTTGGTGGGCACGTCCATCTGCACCAGGAGAGCACGCGCCAGGAGCAGGACCACCGCGGGCGCCGCCGACGGCATTAGGGGCACCGCCATCAGAAACAGACTGGACGGGATGTGCGTCCACACCGCCGTGTTGATAAGCCCGATGCGGCGCGCGAGTGGGACGGCAAGCAGCATGGAAATTGCGGCGAGCACCTGGGTGGCGGCAAACAGCACGGCCAGATGGCCGGCGCTCATGCCAAAACGTGCGTGGAGCCAGTACACCAGCAGCGTCGTGGTCACCAGCGCACTGCCGAAGGCGTCGAAGACGAAAAGGGTCGCCATCTGCACCATGAGGCGATGTGAGCGTCCGAGGCCAAACAGGCTGCGTCGGGGGGCGGCGTCCGCCGCCTCCTGGGGGTCAACGCCCGGTGATTCCACCGCCGGACCGAGGCTGGCGGCCAGGACGACCATGGCCAGGCCCAGGACCGCGTAAAGGCCCATCATGACCCGGAACGCCGTCATCATCGACCACCCGTGGGCGGCCAGCAGGTCGGGCAGGCCGGCGGCCAGCGAGCCGGCAGCCATGGCTCCCGATCCGAGAAAGCCATACAGGGCGAACACATGGGTGCGTCGGTCAGCGTGGTGACCACCCAGCATGGCCTGCTCAACCGCCGAAAATAATCCGTTGCCCCCCGGAGGCACCGCGCCGACCACGGCCGCCAGCAGCAGGAGCACCGGTCCCTGCGCCACCGCCAGCAGGATCCCGGACAGGGTGTACAGGAGTGCGGCCAGGGCCAGGATGCGGCGCCGGCCGTAGCGGTCGGCGAGGCGCGAGAAGGCGAAGTTGGTGCCAATACCCCCCAGGGTGGCCAGGCTCAGGTAGAGACCGATCTGGACCGGTCCGAACCCAAATCGCTCCAGGTACAGAGCGAGCAGCACCCCGAGAAAGCCGAAGCCGAACGCCCGCAGTGATCGCAATATAAAGATGCGGGTGGTATCTCGGGTCCCCTCGATCGTCGGACGCGTGCTGACCATGGCGGCCACTAGACTTCAAGCCTCCCTGCTCCGGTCAGGTTTGTGCTGCCCCACGCCATGGTCCTCTATAGCGGCATCATACGCCAATGTCGACCGTGCACATGAGCCATGGACCAGAATGGCTAAGGACACCGGGCCCGGCGAAGGTCCGGGAAGGTGTCCAGGGCATCCTGGAGGAATCCAGAGCACGGTGTCTGGCAGCTGCGGGGACGACCCGCAGAAAACAGGTGTGGATGGAGGCGATCTCATGGAACGGGGAACCCCTGGATGCCCTTCCCACCCATTATTCGACACCGGGTATACGATCGTCCCGGCCAACGAGGTGAGTTTCCAGGACCTCCAAGCTGGTTTCGGCCCACGCGGAGGCGAGGGCTCCGCCCACTATTGTCAGTGCCAGCGGTTCAGAACCGAGTCGGCCCGGTGGTGGGATGAGCACCACAGCCGGGTACCGGTCCCGGCGCGGGCACGGCGGCTGTACGACGAGAGCCGGTTTGGCGAACCGGGGGCGACGTGCACAAGCGGGCTCGTAGCCTTCCTGGCCGGCCAGCCGGTGGGATGGTGCCGGGTCGGACCCCGCTCATCCTACGTTCGTCTCGGACGCGTGCCCTGGGCAGGCCGAACGGAAAACAAGACCGACGACACAGTGTGGGCCGCCGTCTGTTTCATCACGCGGGCAGGCTACCGTCATCAGGGGCTGACATATGCCCTCGCCCGCGCCGCCGTGGACTTTGCCCGTGACCGGGGCGCCCGTGCCCTGGAGGGATATCCCATGGTCCCGGAACCGGGCAAGGAGGTCACCTGGGGAGAGCTGGCGGTGGGGAAGAGGAGCATTTTTGCCGCGGCTGGATTCCACGAGGTGAGCCACCCCTCCCACGCCGGGTCGTGATGCGCATCGACTTTGACCAGCGGAGAACGGGCTTCGTGCCGACAGTCCTGCAGGGGCAACGCTTGCCTCGATATCGCACGCCGATGTCGGATCCCGGGTGATGTTCCCGCACGTCACATCGACGCCGTGACGCGGTAAGACGACCCATGCTCGCGGTCAGCCACTGCAGCGCTCGTACCAGTGCAGCACGCGCAGGGCTCGCAGCGTGTTCCAGCGGCTTGGTCTGCCTTGCCCCTGGTCCATCTTCACCGGCATGCTCCCCGGGTGAACAATGTCGAGCCGCCAGCGACCGTCCTCGTCCTGCTTGGACTGCACCAATTCGATTGCTTCGGTGACGCGGCCGTCGGGTGCAGCTCCGGCACTCCGGAGATAATCGAGGCCGCGCAGCACGTCATAGTGCCACCATGTTGGAAACGCGAACTGCGTCCAGGCGGTGCCGCCCTTCCGGTCTCGCTCGATGACCTCGCCCGTCGAGAGACGGCGAAGCAGGTGGCGCTCCAGCAGATACTGCTCACCGCGAAGGCGCGCCGCGGTCGCATCGGCGCGGCTTCCACCACTCGCTCGTTCGTACTCGAGCAACGCCTCCAACACGCAGATGGTGGTGTTGAACGAGGACCGCACGGAACCGTTCTCGGCCTCGCAGTTCCAACCGCCATCAGGGAGCTGCGCTCCGAGCAGGCGTTCGACGAGGCCCTCGACATCCTGACCGAAATACGCCCCGACGGCCGCCACCTGCCCGTTGATGCATGGCTCTCCTTCTCCTGCAAAGAACGGGTTGTCCCCGCCTCCCGGCCCCCACCCCGGCCATGTCACGTGCTCACGCACGAGCCGGACGGCGTGACGAGCCGGATTGCCGGCCGGATCGAGGCCCAGTTGGCGCAGCAGCATCAAGACGTGCATGGTGGAATCCCATCCCCGGTTCCACGCTGCGCCACCCCAGGCACCCCCTTCATCCTGAAGGGCGAGGAGCTGCGCACCGAAGCCCTCCGTGGCGACCCGGCTCCGTTCTCGGGCGACCTCCGCGTCAGCTGCGCCGGTCAGGTCGCGCAGCACCTGCCAGCGGACCGCCGGGTCCGAGTCGAGGAGCCAATCCATGACGGTCAGAACGTTTCCCCCTTCTGTCGGGTCGACCCGCGTCAGGCACCGGCGACGCCCGTGCCGTCGTGTCCGGATGCCACTGGTGCCGCCACGGCGAGATCAGCCGGGCAGCACCGTCTTGCGCATCACACAGTTCTTCTGGCCCTTCGGTCGGTCGTACAGGAAGCCGGCTTTTTCGAAGAGACCCCGGGTGGCGTTGTAGAGGAAGGTGGCGTTCGCCTTCCGGCCCTGGGTGTCGTGCGGATATGCCTCCACGACCCCTCCGCCCTCCTTCGCAATCAGGTCCAGCGCACCGTCAAGGGCGCGCGCCGCAAGACCCCGACGCCGGTAGTCTCGGTCCACGAAGAAGCATGGGATGCGATAGTCGGGGAGCGGCGTGGTCTGCTCGGCCAGGTATTGCTTCCGGTGATAAATGTTTGGGAACTCGATCGGTGGACCGAACGCGCACCAGGCGACGGCGGCATCGCCATCGAAGACCAGAGCCGCGTGAGCCCGGCCACTTCGCACCAGGCTCTCCTTGAAAGCGCGGTTGCTCTCGAAGCTGCGCTCCGTTTGGGATATCTCCCCAGCCGTTCGGTGAAACCACGTACACCAGCACCCGCCCCAGACGCCGTTGTGCTTCTCGGCGAGGCGGGCGAACGCATTCCACGTCTCAGAATTGAGGGGCTGGATCGAGTAATCCGGGCAGTTTCCTCTCACGTGGTACCACTCCCTTGCGCAAAGAGTACATGGATTGCGGTGGGGTTCGCCCTGGCGGGACCGCCTTCCTGGTACGGCGCACCCGCGTCGGGTCCAGCCACCGCCCGGTTTTCAGGTGTGCGCGCCGAACTACACCCGTCGTCTCGCTGATTCCCCGGGGCCAGGTTCCCGCCCAGGCAGTCGTGCTTGATACTGCGAGCGGCAGCCGTGTCGCAGGCGAGGCAAGGGATGCCGTTGGGGTGCTTACGCAGCGACTCATCAGGATGCCCCCCTTCGCGTGCCCGAGATGAAGACTCCGCTCGCTTTGACTGCAGTGTAGGAGAAAATCCTGTCATATGGCGTCAGGTATCGAAACTCGGGGCGGTCGGCATTGGGAGCGCCAGGCTCATCCCGACACCCCCAGACCGGATGCCGAACCGCGAGATTTGTGTCCGGGATCGCCTGGTTGATGCTCTGTCCCCGGGTTGAGGCTTGATCGAAGGCCCGCAGGTATACGGCGGTGGTTGTAGCGGCATGTCGTCCGGGCGGATCATGCGTGTGGGTTCCCTTCGCAGCGAGCGGCGGTTCTAGGATGAGGCGTGCTCGGCAGGCGCGGCCGGGAGCTTCGCCGAGTACATGGGCGAGCAGAGGTACCAGGCCGCGACCACTGCCATGCCGAAGACGGCCATCCATAGGACCGTACGCGCTCCGAGAGCGAGGGCGATTGCGCGCCGAGCGGCGCGCCAATGACCACCATGGTGCGGTTGGTGGCTCGCATCGTGGTGTTCGTCCGCCCCTGCAGGTGCGCCGGGGTGATGGCTTGACGGTATCCCATCTCCAAAGGGCCCTCGATCCCCATGGCGACGCCATAGAGGAACTGCCCGACCGCGACCATGACACGGGCGGCGGCACTCCCCCCATGACTGTCCGAAACAGGGGCCAGCGCCACCAGAACCAGACTGGGCCCATACATGGCCCGCGCGGCGGCAATGGCTCGGCCGATTCCCCACCGCTCTTCCGCCCGGGTGGACACCGATGTCCCGATGAGGGATCCCAGCCCCGCCGCCGCCAGCACCAACCCCAGCGACAACGCACTGAATCCCAACTGGCGGAGGGCAAACGGGACCAGAACCGTGATGACCATGGCGTGGAACAGGAACCACAGGTTGGTGTTCCAGGCCAGCACCCGAAGGAAACGATGACCATACAGCCATCGCAGTCCTTCGCGAACATCTTGCCCCACGCGGGCAGGGGAGGTGCGCTCCGGCGCATGGACACCCTTGATCAGCGAGTTGAGCGCACCGCTGAAGAGATGGCCCACGGCGTCACAAACGACAGCGAGTGGAGCACCGATGGCTGCCGTGAGCACTCCGGCCAGCGCCGGACCGACTGTCTGGGCCAGGGCTCCACTTTGTTCCAGGCGGGCGTTGGCCCGGAGCAGCAATGAGCCGGGCACCAGCTGCCGGACAACAGACTGGGACGCGGCGTCATGAAAAAGCGTCACGCCGCCGGCCAGGAAGATCATGCCCATGAGCCATCCGATGTTCAGATGGCCCAGGTAAGCGACCAGGCCCATCGCGGCGTACAGCAGCATGAGAAGAAAGTCCGTCACTACCAGCATCCGGAGCCGATCGACCCGGTCAAGCGCAGCGCCCGCCAGGAGTTCGATGAGCAGATAGGGGAGCCAGCGCGCCGCGTTGACCATACCGAGATCGAAGGCATTGCCGTGCAGGTTCTGGACAACCAGCACCTGGAGCGCCAGCAGCCGGATGTAGGAGCCCATGTCGGATACGGAGGAGGCGGCCCAGAACAGGCTGAAAACCCGTGGCTGCCTGGGCGCCATCGGCTCATTCCTCCGAACGTCTACAGCAGTACGAACAGGCGGACGGCAACGGTGGTGGCGTCGGCAGGCAGCATGCCCGCACCGCCCTGCTCGCGCTCTGCGGTGCCCTTACGGGAGGACGCAGGCCGTCCATGTGGCTCCGCAGGGCGAAGCAGGCCGCATTCGCTGTCGGGCTCCTTCGCCCGACGACGACCCTACCGTAGACGCATCATCACCCGCAGGAGAGTCGAAGATGCACCCGGTCGCGCTCTGCGGGATTGGGCCGGGAGCGGAGCCGCACTCCCACTATGACCGTGCAGCTCCGCTCCCGCTGCGTCAGCGGGCGGTGATCGCTTCCTCCTCGACCGCGGCCACGCCTTGGAGCGCCTCCGTGATCCGTTGGGCGGCATCGCGAGAGACGGCAGCCGAAGGGCTCCGCGCCGCGCCGGCAGTCCGGCCCTGCGCCGCCAGGGCGTACTTCACGCGCGCCGGCATGTTGGGTCCTTCCACGGCCCGCCAGACCGCCAAAAGCTGCTGATGCAGGGTTCGCGCCTCCTCGTGGCGACCATGCCGAACCGCATCCCAGAGCTTCAGCGAGGTGCGCGGAAGCACCGTCAGGATCGCGGCGATGGATCCGTGGGCGCCGAGGACAAAGGACGGGTAGAGCAGATCGTCGACGGCGGAAAAGATGCGCTTTTCGGAAGGGGCCATGACGAGGAGGTCCGCCAGCTTATGCAGGTCGCCCCCGCTCTGCTTGACGCCTGCTACGGCCGGAACTTCCGACATCACCCGCACCAGAAGCGGGGGTTCCAGGAAGGCCCACGGAATCACGTTGTAAATAAAGACGGGAAGACCCAGGCCGGCCACGGCACGATAGTAGGCGACGGTCGCGTCCGCGTCCGGTGCGAAGAGGTAATGGACCGGGGTGACCTGGAGTCCGTCTACCCCCGCACTCCGTACGGCGTCTCCATAGTCCAGGACCTGCCGGGTGGAGTTCTGAATGATGCCTGCTATGACAGGCACCCGACCCCGCACCTGCTGGACCGTGATTTGGGCGACACGTCGGGATTCCTGAGCGGTCACGCCGGCGCCTTCCCCGGTGGATCCGGTTACACAAAGTCCGTGCACTCCGGCACTCAGGAGGTACTCGATCTCATCCCGCAGTGCTTTCTCGTCAAGCTCCTCATCGTCCTCGCCAAAGGGTGTGGTCATGGGTGGGATGATTCCGCTAAAGGTGGTGGGATCGAAAGCCATGGCTGCCGCCTCCTCCGAACAGAAGCTCCTCGGTCACCGTCACGCCCCGGGATGGTGCGCCGCATTCTTCCTCGTCCCAGAGCGTCCTGCTCCGATTCTGCCACAGTGCCTCTGGCTAGGACTACGGTCTCTCGCAAGCGGGAGGGGCTAGGTGCGTCGCCAAGGCTGTCGCCAGCGGCCCCAACAGCTTGCATGACTCCCGTACGGGAACGTGAGGGACCGGGCCAGGGCTGAGCGGTCAGCCAGGAAGAACAGCCTGATGAGGACGATGAACCCGGGTCGTGCGAGACTCCTCGCGTCTGCGCCGAGATGTTCCCGGACGGAGGGCTCGGCATGATTCCGGCCCACACCGGCCCTAGCCTGACGGTAGAAGTGGTCCTTCAGAGCGTTGGTGGAAGGGAGCTTCGGAGTGAGCGACGCGTCTGGTGTAATGACGCATTTGAACGCGTTATTGTCAGAGGGTTTCTCCGAATTTATC
>JBMFXK010000133.1:0-7516 GCA_049964315.1 Clostridia bacterium
GTGATGTGGAGGCGTGGGCGGATGAGGTGCTTCTCCTGAATGAGGGCCGGGTGGTTGGCCAGGGTGCACCGGCAAACCTGTTCCTGAAGCCGCCGAACTGGTCAGCAGCGCGGCTTCTTGGCTACGAGACCCGCGTCGAGGGACGGGGCCTCCATCCGGACCTGGCCGACTTCACGGCACCCTATCAGTGTCCGGTGGTGGTTGCCGGCCACATTCAGGCATACGCGCCGCACGGGGCGGGCGCACGCGTAAAGCTCCGCACCGACGGAGGCGTCGAACTGAGTGCAACGCTGCCGCGGGGAGTTCCCGTTCCAGGCATCGGGTCGCGGATCGAGGTAGGCTTCCACGCCCCGGAGGTGTGTGATGCATGAAGAGATTCGCCGCCGCCGTCAACGTCTGGGACTAAGTCTCAGCGAGACGGCCCGCAAGGCGGGGATCAGCCGGCAGGCGCTCCTGGCCATCGAACAGGGGCGGGTGCCGCGAGCCGATACAGCGCTCCGGATCGCCCGGGTGCTCAACACCACCGTGGAGGCTCTCTACCAGCCGGCGGCTCCGTTCAGGTGGGTGGGCCGTCATGCGGGCCGTGCGCGATGGGCGTACGTCCGCCAGCTGACCCTGTATGCGGCCAACACACTGGAGGCCGACGTGGCTGTGGAGGGGGAGACTGTCGCCCCGCTTCCCGAAGCGCGGCCGCCGGAGCGGGTTGTGGTAGTGGCGGGATGCGACCCCGCCCTGCCCCTGGTGGCGGAATGGATGGCCCGGCTCCATCCGGGATGGTGGTGCGATGTGTGGTCGTGCCCCAGCGCCGAAGCCCTGCAGCTGTACCGCGATGGGCTGGTGCATGTGGCGGGGCTCCATCTCTATCATCCCCTCGGGTACAACGAACCCTGGACCCGTGACCTGCCGGACACCGCCGGTGTGCATGCTGTGACCTGGCAGGCGGGTCTCGTGGCACGGGACACCCACGACCTTGCCGTGTGGCCCCGGCACTGGCGGGAGGGACGCATGGCCGTGCGTCAGCCGGGTTCCGAGGCACGGGCGCTGGCGGATCGCATGGCGGCCGGTCAGGGCCTCGCAGAATGCGGGTGGCAGGGGCGGCCGGCGCGGTCTCACCTGGAAGCCGGGCTCTGGGTTGCAGACGGCACCGCCCGGGTCGCTGTAGCCACCCGAGCGGTCGCGTCACTGTATGGCCTGGAGTTTCAACCGTGGACGGAAGAGCCGTTCGACTGGATCATGGAGCGCGCACCGGGCGAAGGGGTGGAACGCCTCCTGCAGACGCTCACCCACCCAAGCGTGCACGCCTCCCTGACGCATCTGCCGGGCTACGAGACCGCCGGCAGCGGACAGCCCGTGTGGAGTCATGCCACCTGACCGGCGCCTTTGTGCCCCAGGCGCACCATAACCCGCCTCGGGCGTGGGCGGAGGCCTGCCTTAGGGCAGGAAACCGTCGGCCGTCGGCCCCTGGTGCGATTCAACCGCATCGGCCACTTCGCGCAGGAAGTCGGGCAGGCTCTTGACCGCATTGTAGTGGCCGTTCTGCTCGACGGTCGACGTGAGGGCGACGAAGCAGCCGGGGCAGAACACGATGCCCCAACGTGCCAGCACTTCTGCGACATGGGGATCCTGGACGACCAGATCAACGACCCGCGCCCGGGCCACATCGCTCAACCTGCAGCCTGCCCTTCCTCGGGCACCTGTTCCCAGTCGGGAGTCCAGGTGGGAACGGTCAGCGTTGCAGCCTCGATGGCCTTGGAGACGTCTTCGACAAACGCCTGGCGCACCTCATCATTGTCGCGCACCTTGAGCCGCCACTTCTGGTAGATGGCGTTGCGGCGGGTCTTCGGCCGCCCGAACACATTCATCACCCGCGGCCACCAGAGATCGAGCGTGGTCTGCAGCTCGTCATGGGTGGCCGGGTCGCGTCCCAGGCGCTTCAGCCACGTGTCACCGTGCGCGATGTGCATCGTCTCTTCCTTCATGATGCCATCCATCACGCGGCGCCAGGGACCGTAGCTGCAGTGCACGACATCATCCAGCTGGTGGCCGGCGGCCCGGTCCATAAGCACGTTGAACATGATGAAATCTGACCAGGTGTCGATGGGATAGTAGAAAATGTTGACCCGCTGGTCCTGGCCGGCCCGCTGCTGTCCCAAGTAGTCCTTCTCACCAACCCGGAGGGTAAAGTCGAACTGCTTCACCCGGTCCTCGACATCGACGCCGAGGTTCTCCAGAAGCTTGTAAACCACGCGGCCGTGCCGCACCTCGTCGCGTGCAATGGACGCCACGGCCAGCATCTCCGCCGGGTTGGGCGCCTTCATGATCCACGGGACGTAGCCAAAGGCCCCGGCAATTTCCGAATCCGCCTCCATAAGCATGAGATGGATCAGATTCTCCCGGTACTCTTCGGTCATGTCCGCAGGATCTTCGACCAGCTCGCCGCGCCGGATCTTTTCAATCAGGCGACTTTCTCCGTCCATTTCCCGCTCCGCCATCAACATGCCTCCCGTCAGGTAGCCCGCTGTTGTTGGGGACCATTATACGCGCTCCATGAAAATGGGAAGAAGCGGGAACCTCCGCCCCCGCTGGCTGCGCCTGGTCTCGATTCAGTCCGAAAAGCGCGGTATCTCGGCGCTGAACACCGGGACCACCGCACCACCCACGGCAATCCCCATGCCGTCGACGTTAAGGTGCAGGTGAAGTTCGGAGGGGCGCCCCATTTCCGCCCCTTGCCGGATAACAAAGTGGCTCGGGTCGGTCACGCCGGCTCCATAAACCAGATACCAGGCGAGATCGGCGGCCGCACTGCCGGTCGCGGCGTCTTCATTGACACCGTGACCGGGCGCAAACATGCGGGCGTGGATGGAACCGGCTCCGGCAAAGGCCCAGGCGTACACGCCGCCGACGGGCTCCTTTAGTCCGGCCAGGACCGTTTGCATATGCGAGAACGACGGGGACAGGCGCTCCACTGCCGAGGGCTCCACGTTAACAAGCAGGTGCGCCAGTCCCGCCGAGACGATACGGGGCGGGTGCTCGCCGCGCACGGACTCGGCGCCGATGCCGAGGGCCTCTGCAGCCGTTTCGGGCGACACCGCCGGGCCCAGCCGTCCCGGAGGCGGCACCATCCACCACATTCCCTGGGCATCCTGTGTGCACAAGGACTCCCCGGCTTCCGTAACCTGCGTGACAGGACTGTGGACGAGTCCCATTTGTGACAGGGCGGCGACCGTGCCCAGCGTGGGGTGACCGGCAAAGGGCAGCTCGTGCTGCGGCGTAAAGATGCGGGACCGGTAGCGGTGCTCGTTCTCGACCCAGGCGAACGTGGTTTCGCTCAGATTCATCTCGCGAGCCCAGGCCTGGAAGCGTTCGGCGGGGACGTCGGGCGGGTTGACGAACACCGCCAGCGGGTTTCCTCCCAAAAGATGTGGACTAAACACGTCAACCTGCAGCAGTTGCGTGGGCATGGTCATCGTTCTCCTTGTCAGCTCACATCGTGGTCAGCATCCCTCGGATTCGTTCCCTCCAACCAGCCGGGGCGCGCTTCGGCTGGTGCACCCTGCACGAGCCAGCCGAACCACGTTCCGGGGCCGTAATCCGGCTCCCCCGCATCGCGAGCGATGGCGGCGAAGAACCGGTGCATCCACGGATCCTGAGTCCACTCGACTGCGTCAGCGTCATTCATGGGAGGCATCCCAGCCCTTTACCGGGCGGCCCGCCAGTGCGCGGCAGGCACGCACCGACGGGACCGCTACCACGCAAACTTCAGCTTGCTGCCCGCCCTGTGCCTAAATGAGAGGGGTTTCTCCGGTAATTGCTTCCAGGCCTTTTTTCACCGTGTTAATGAACAGGGCGGCCTCCGCCCCATCGACGACGCGATGGTCGAACGACAGGCAGAGATTCACCATGGGGCGGATGGCGATGGCATCACCGACCGCCACCGGACGCCGGACAATGGACTCCATCGTCACGATGCCCGCCTCCGGGGCATTGATGACGGGGTAAGTGAGCACGGTGCCGACGGCACCGGTATTGTCAACCGTGAACGTGCCGCCCGACAGGTCGTCCATGGTCAGCTTGCCCTGACGCGCCCGTGCGGTCAGCTCCTGCGTCCGGTGCGCCAGTCCCACGATGTTAAGCTGGTCGGCGTCTTTGACCACCGGCACCACGAGCCCGCGATCGGTGGCGGCCGCGATTCCGATGTTGACCCGCTTCTTCATGACGATGGTGTCAGCGTTCCACTGCGCGTTCATGATGGGCACGGTGCGCAGGGCCTCCGCCACCGCCCGCAGCATGAATGGCAGGTAGGTTAGCGAGACGCCCTCGCGCGATCGGAACGCTTCCTTGTGCTGTTCACGCAGCGCGACGAGACCACTGACATCGGCTTCCACCATGAGCCACGCGTGGGGGACCGTCTGCTTGGAGCGCACCATCCGCTCGGCAATCACGCGACGGACCGAGCTCACGGGCACCAACGTGTCGGCTTCGTCCACCCGCGCCGGAGCGCCTGCAATAAACCCAGCCGGCTGGACGGGTGCCGCCGGGGCGGGCGCAGTGCCCTGGGCGGCCACAGCCGGTGCAGGCGCCGGGGCGGCCGGGCGCCGCACCCCGGTCTCCGCAAACTGGCGGACATCGTTCCGGGTCACGCGGCCGCCCGCACCGGTTCCTGGAACCTCGTCCGGATTGATGCCCAACTCTTCGGCCAGCTTGCGCACAGCGGGGCTGTACCGGACCCCTTCACGCCGACTCCGTGCAGCTTCAGGCTGCACGGGCGGGAGCGTCCCGGCACTCGGCGACGTCACCGGCTCGGCCGGCGCGTCCGCCGCTTCCGGCTCGGCGCCCTCGGCTGTCCCTTCCACCTCCAGCTCGGCGATGGCCGTGCCGACGGGGACCGTCTCGCCCTCCGGCACCAGGATGCGCTTGACGACACCGCCGGCTGGTGAGGGCACCTCTGCGTTGACCTTGTCGGTCGTGACCTCTAACAGGGACTCATATTCCTCGATGGCGTCGCCCGGCTTCTTCAGCCACTGGCCGATGGTCCCCTCGGTGACGCTCTCCCCCAGCTGGGGCATCTCCACTGTTTTGACCGCCATCTCTGCCTCCACTCCGCTCCGAACGGTGTTCCTGACCGAATGCGTGCCGATCCGTACCTCTAGAACCGGGCGAGCTGGCGAGCCGCTTCCTGGATCTTGTCGGGCGTCACCATGAAGGCATGTTCGAGGGCCGGCGCGTAGGGCATGGCCGGAACATCCGGCCCTGCCAGACGCACGATCGGAGCATCCAGATCGAAGAGTGCGTGCTCCGCGATAAGGGCGCTGACTTCGCCGCCAAACCCACCCGTAAGGTTGTCCTCGTGGACGATGAGAACCTTGCCGGTCTTTTTGGTGGTGGCCAGAATGGCATCCACGTCCAGCGGTCGGACGGTCCGGAGGTCGACTACCTCCGCCGACACGCCCTCTTCCTGAAGCTTCTCGGCTGCCGTAAGAGAAAAGTTCACGGTCATGCCCCAGGTGATGATGCTGACATCGGTGCCCTGCCGCTTCACGTCGGCCGATCCGAGCGGGATCAGGTATCGCTCGTCAGGCACCTCTCCGCGGATGGACCGGTACGCTCCTTTATGTTCTAGAAAGATGACCGGGTCCTCATCTTCAATGGAGGAGGCCAGCAGACCCTTCACGTCGTAGGGTGTGGCAGGCATGACCACCTTCAACCCGGGGACGTGAGCGAAGAACGCCTCCACGCTCTGCGAATGGTAAAGCGCTCCGTGGATGCCGCCGCCGTACGGGGCCCGGACCACCATCGGCACGCCGAAGTCCCCGTTCGACCGGTACCGAATACGCGCGGCCTCCTCCACGATCTGGTTGAACGCAGGGAAGATGAAGTCGGCGAACTGGATTTCGGGAACCGGGCGAAGACCATTCAGGGCCGCACCGATTGCCGTCCCTACGATGGCGGCCTCGGCCAGGGGCGAATCCATGACCCGCTCCTCGCCAAACTCGCCCTGAAGTCCTTCCGTGACGCGGAACACCCCTCCGCGCACGCCCACGTCCTCTCCATAAATGATGATGCGGGGGTCGCGACGCATCTCCTGCCGAAGCGTCTCCCGCACGGACTCGAGGTAAGTCATCACCGCCATGCCTTTATCCTGCCTCCTAGCGAATGGCTCGGGACCATCGCCGAATACTTCCCTGACGGGGTCAGTCTCCGTAGTAGACGTGCTGCAAGAGCGTCCCGGGATCGGGCTCGGCCGCCTTTTCGGCAAAGCGGGTGGCGTCATCCACTGCCGCCTTGACTCGCTTTTGCATGTCGGCCAGCTTCGCATCATCCAACAGTCCCAGGTCGCGAAGCACCGCTTCAAAGGTGATGAGGGGGTCCGACTTCTTGTGCTCGGCCACCTCTTCCCGGGAACGGTACGCGCGATCATCGTCATCACTTGAATGGGGGACGAACCGGTAGGTCTTGGCCTCGATGAGGGTCGGACCCTCTCCGCGTCTGGCGCGGGCGACCGCGGCCGCCATCACCTCGTAAACCTTCACCGGGTCGTTGCCATCCACCACGACGCCCGGCATCCCATACCCTTCCGCACGGGCGGCCACATCGGCCACGGCCATCTGCTTTCGGGCGGGCACCGAAATGGCGTATCCGTTGTTCTCATTGAAGTAGATGACCGGAAGCTTCCAGACCGCCGCGATGTTCATGGCTTCGTGAAACTCGCCCTGGGAGGTTGATCCCTCGCCGAAGTATGCCACCGCGACAGTGTCTTCTTGCCGCCGCTTAGCGGCCAGAGCCAGACCTGCCGCGTGAAGCATCTGCGTGATCACCACGGAACCGGTGGTCAGGATGTTGAGTCGCTTGAGCCCCCAATGAGCCGGCATCTGCCTGCCACCAGAGTTCGGGTCGTCGCGCCGGGCCAAAAGATGGAGGAAGATTTCCCGGGGCGTCATACCCATTGCCACCATGAGGGCAAGGTCACGGTAATAGGGAACGATCCAGTCCCGGCCGCGGTCCAGCGCGAAGGCACTGGCCACCTGCGCGGCCTCATGGCCGTTGGAGGAATAAACAACGGGAGCACGTCCCTGCCGGTTCAGGATCCACATCCGGTCATCCAGGGCGCGGGCCAGCACCATGTGGTAGAAGATGTCCTCCAGCACATCGGGTGCGATCGTCTTGGGCATTTTCGTCTTAAGCGCTGCTCTTGCCACCGCCTGATGCTCCTTTCCTGTCCGCTTCCGGGCGGTTAGCCATACACGTGAAGCAGCAAGGTATCGGGGTCGGGTTGCGCCGCGGCTTCCGCAAACCGCGTCGCGTCATCCACTTCCTGGCGCACTGCCTTTCGGAGCTCCTGCTCCTGTGCATCATCCCAAATGCCCAGTTCTTCCATACGGACGCGAAACCGCGGCAGGGGGTCTTCCTGGCGCATCGCGGTCCGCTCCTCTTCAGACCGGTAGGACCGATCATCATCATCGCTGGAATGCGCCGTGAGACGCACAACCTTGAACTCGAGAAGGCTCGGACCCTCACC
>JBMFXK010000134.1:0-7505 GCA_049964315.1 Clostridia bacterium
GGTCGGAGGGGCAGCAAGCTTGCGGTCCAGTTGGATCAAGGGGAAGAGATGACTCGCACACCTGAGCTGCCCGTCGCCTCCTGGAACCGTCGGGTGCCAGCATCTTCCCGGTGCGGCCGGAAGAGCAAGGGGAGTGACGGCTCCCGCGGTCGCGAGTGCGTGCGACCGGCCCTTCCAGCCGTGGTCGTCGGTGGATCTAAGCTTCGGCTGCTTGCCGGCAAGAGGGTCCGCATTTTCGGCGATAGGCTTTAATCGTGACACACCCAGGAGGTCTGGCCACGGCGGCGGCGGGTCCGGCTGCTGCTTTCACATGTGAGGTTATGATGGCGCTCCTCCCTCGGCGCAGTGCGCCACGGTATGTGTTGGGCGCAGGTGGCGCTTTTTGTCGAGTGTTTCGTCGAGCACGGACAATCGGGGGTGACCCCGCGGTGTCTTCGGGCTCAGGGTCCTTTGCGCCATCCTACGAGGGGTGGGACTCGCCGTGTCGAACACCCTTGCTCGGAGCCGGGAGAGTCAGGTGAGTGGGGGCGGGAGCATGGCCAACCATGTGATTGTGGTAGGCGCCGGTGTGATCGGACTGGCCACGGCCTATTTTTTATCTGAATCGGGGCTGTCCGTTACGGTGGTGGACCAGGGTCAACCTGGTGGCGGCTGCTCTTACGGGAACATGGGATGGGTATGCCCCTCCCTGTCGGAACCACTCCCCAGCCCCGGCATTGTCGCCAGTTCCCTCGCCGGCATGTTGGACGGGACCGGTCCTCTCTACATTAAACCCAGCGAACTGCTGCACATCTGGCCATGGCTGCTGAGCTTCTGGCGTTACAGTTCCCCGCAACAGTACACGGCCGGACTGGAAGCCAATCTTTGGCTGAACCAACGCACCCTGGAGTTGTATGACCAGTGGGCGGCCAAGGGCGTATCCTTTGAAATGCATAGCGACGGCCTGCTTTATGCATTTCGCGACTCTGGCGCATGGAACAAGAAAGTGAAGAGCCTCAGCCACGTCGCCGATTACGGTTTTCCCATGCCTGAACCGCTGTCGAACGATGCTCTTTTGGATCTCGAGCCAGACCTGTCACCCGACGTGGTGGGTGGGATTCTCTTGCCCCAAGAGCGTCATGTCCGAGCCGACACCCTCGTTCGAGGTCTGGTCCGCCACCTTCAAGCGGCAGGCGTCGATTTTCGCACCGCAACCATGGTCGACACGATAGACACCAACGCCCATTCGGTGCAGGCACTGAGAGCCGCCGGACGGCGCCTCGGCGCTGATGCCTATGTCCTGGCCGCGGGGGCTTGGACCGGCCGTCTCGCCAGGTCCATAGGGCTTAGACTTCCCATAATCGCGGGCAAGGGTTACAGCCTCACCATGACTGAGCCGAATATCAACATCCGCCATCCACTCTATCTCGGGGATACCAAGGTGGCGGTAAGCCCGTACAACGGCGCTCTCAGAGTGGGCGGCACCATGGAGTTCTCGGGTTTTAACACGCATATTGATCCGAAGCGCCTCGACAGCATCCGTGCGGCCTCTCGTATGTATTTCCGGGTTTCGCCAGCTGGCCAGACCACCGAAATCTGGGCCGGCATGCGACCCATGACGCCCGATGGACTGCCGGTAATCGGGCGGGTGGCGAATTACGGAAATCTGTTTATCGCGAGTGGGCATGGATCCGACGGGATCTTCATGGCCCCGGCGACGGCCTCATTGCTCTGCGACATTATGCTGGACCACCCACTGCCACCACAGGCACAGGCTTTCCGCCCTGACCGTTTCAGTTAACCGTCCTTTCAGCCAGCGGTTCATGCCCGGGGGCGCCAATCCGAGAGGCATTTCCATGGTGCGCAGATCATCCCGCGGCAGCCTGTCTTCACGCCGTGTTGAGTGCCGCCCGGAGAGGCGTGTGGCTGCTCGCAGCACACGGCCGAGCAAGCGTTAGACACGCGTACACCATCCACCATCACCGAGATCGCGGCAGATCCTCTGAGCGTGGGGGTCACCATCCCCTGCTGGATGTTCGCACACGGAGCTCCTCGCTCATCTGGGAACCGTCCCAACCCCCGATGCGGGCGACCACGCTGAGAAGCACGAGCCCCTGTGTTAGTGGTCAGCTACCAAATGTCGTCTGGGTGTGGACCGCTCCCGCGGAATACGGGGGGAGGAGTTCTACAATAAGTACGTACGGCCCCGAGTCGAAGAGTTTCGGCCATTTCTCCGTACCTGCTCGAGAAGGGAGCATCGGCATGAGTGTCATGAACCCGTCCCAGTCTTTCGAGTTGCCGGCATCAGTCCGCGAGTTCCTGCACCAGAAGCATCAGCTGTTGATTGATGGCCAGTGGATGCCCGCAGTCGCGGGCGAAGAGTTTGACGTCGTCGATCCCGCGACCGGCCAAGTGGTATGCCGGGTGCCGAAGGGAGCCGCCGAGGACGTGCACCGGGCGGTCGCGGCGGCGCGCCGCGCCTTTGACAGTGGACCCTGGAGCCGCATGTCGGGGGCCGATCGGGCCAAGCTCATCTGGCGGCTCGCGGATGCGCTGGAAGCCCGGATGGAGGACTTTGCCGTCCTGGAGTCCGTGGACAACGGGAAGCCGATTGGCCTGTCCAAGGGGGATATGCTGGGCTCCATCAGCCACCTGCGGTACTACGCTGGCTGGGCCGGCAAGATCGGCGGGGAGACGATTCCCGCGCAGCGCCCCGGGAACTTCCACTCCTACACCCTGCGCGAGCCTATCGGGGTGGTGGGAGCCATTACCCCGTGGAACTACCCGCTCATGATGACCATGTGGAAGCTGGCCCCGGCGCTCGCCGCGGGCTGCACGGTCATCCTGAAGCCGCCCGAACAGACGCCGCTCAGCACGCTCTGGATGGGTGAGCTGATCCAGGAGGTTGGCTTCCCGGATGGCGTGGTCAACATCGTGACCGGCTACGGCGATGCCGGAGCGGCCCTGGTGGAGCATCCCTTGGTGGATAAGATCGCGTTCACCGGATCTACCGTCACGGGAAAGGCCATCCTGCGGAGCGCGGCCGCGACCCTCAAGCGGGTCAGTCTGGAGCTGGGGGGCAAGTCGCCCACTGTGATCCTGCCCGACGCGGACCTTAGCCTCGCGATTCCGGGTGCCTCGCGGAGCATCTTCTCTAACAGCGGCCAGGTCTGTGTGGCAGGATCGCGTCTCTTCGCCCACCGCACGATTTTCGACCAGGTGGTGGACGGCATCGCCGAGGCGGCCAAGAAGCTGAAGGTCGGACCGGGGCTGGCACCCGAGACCGAGATTGGTCCGCTGGTGTCGGACGAGCAGTTTGCGCGGGTCACCGGGTATCTGACGGTCGGCGCCGACGAGGGAGCCGAGGTGGTGGTGGGCGGCAAGGCGATGGACCGCCCGGGCTATTTCGTCGAGCCTACCGTCCTGGCCCACACGAATCGGGATATGACCGTGCGGCAGGAGGAGATCTTCGGGCCAGTGCTGTGCGTCATGAGCTTTGACGACGATGACCTGGCGTCCATCGCGGCCGAGGCCAACGACACGGTCTACGGCTTGGCGGCGTACATCTGGACCCAGAACCTCTCAGCCGCACATAAGCTGGCCAAGCTGATCAAGGCCGGCACCATCAATATCAATGGGGGTGGCGCCGATGCGGCCGTCCCATTCGGCGGCTACAAGCAGTCGGGATGGGGCCGCGAGCATGGTCGCGAAGGCATCGAGATGTACACCGAACTGAAGTCCGTTTCCATCAACCTGGGGTGAGCCTTGGCGGCCGGGCGGAAGCCTGCGCCCGTACCGCGCGAGGCGCTCCGAGGCAGAGCCCTACGCTCGTTGATGGCCTCGTTCGAATGCGACGCCATTCCTCCCGAGGCTGGCTGGGTAAGGGCAGCTGGAGGGCGGGGGTTCGGCTTCGCCCGGAGGAAGACCGCTGGGGTTTGTCCGCGAAGGTCCGTCGTTCAGCGGGGCGACGGACCTTCGCGGCCCTACTCCTACGGCTGAGGAGCGTGACTCCGCGACCACCAAGGGCGGGATAACGAGCGTGTGGCCCGGTACCGTCAACGCCTCAATACATGCCTCGTGATCGCCGTCGTCGAGATCCGGGCCGCATACAGCGGTCCGCTATCGAGCACGCCGATCAATCGTCGCCTCTCTTCGTGACCTGCGGGCCTATTTGTTGGCCACCATTTCTTCCGCTCGTCGGGCCGTATCGGTCGATCCGCTTCTGACCGCCCAGAGAAACCCAGGGCTGGGCCTCCATCCTGCCTGGCACACAAGCGAGCCAACAGGGATTGGCGAACGATTTCTGACACCGCGACCCGCCTGCGTCCGGCGTCGCGCTCGACCGCCTCCGCTAACTCTTCTGGGACACTGATCGTTATGCGCCTCGTCCCCGCATAATGGATGCTCCTGGACGTGAGTTCGGGCCGCGGTCTTCAGGGTTGGCACTTTCGAAGCTGGGGGTCGGGAGGCCAATGGCGACACCGGTCCGAGGCAACTACCGAGCCAGTACCGTTTCGAGCGCGACGGGCACCTGCTATTCACGAGAGTCTCCGCGTCGCGGCGATCAAGCCCTGGACCATGCGTCGACGTGAGAAGGGCGCCGTATGGCTGCAAGCTAGACGAGCAGGACTCTCGGGCGATTTTGGCCGATCTCTATGGGGCTCCCCCCTGATGCGAAAAGCTGAGGACGACACCGTCATGGCGGTCGCCATGGATCACACAGCACGCGACTAGCTGGGCCGGGTGCTCCGACGCTTGGAGACTGCATGACTCGCGGCGACCAGTGGGCGCGCGCCGGAAATCATTGAGCGAGGCGCCCCGCGATTGGCCGAGGCCGTCGATGCCCCGTCCCTGCCCAGCACGTGTACCAGCGACGGAGGCCACCCGTCGCCGCGCCCCTAGCGATTTATCAAAACGCGGGTGGGGTTCTGGACCACTGAGTTCCTGGCGTCGAAGGCCGCTAAACGATTTCCGATGGGCTCGGATGCTCCTCCACCAGGTGCATGGGAACCACACCAATCACCACATCGGTGCGTCGCCTGAGCGCGCTCGCCACCATCGAGCCCACGCGATTGTGCAGTAGCTCATCCACCGGCCGCGAGGGCACCACTTCCGGAATCAGCACCAACACCCGCTGGTCTGTCCGATGCTCCAGGGTGGCGATGAAGCGAAGGAGCGGACGCACCACCGAGTGATACTGCGAGCGCAGCACCACCAAGCGGACCGGGGGATTCCACTCTTCCCAGCCCGCCTGCAGCGATTCCGGGGTGGGGTCGGTGGGGGTCTCGGGATCGAAGAAGACCGCCACCGCAATCACCTCGTCGCTCAATGACAGGGCGTGATCGAGAGCGCGGCGGGTCAAGGCGGTCAGCGCCGGCGTGATGGGCACCACCACGAGCGGCCGCGCCTTGGCCACCACGGGCCCGGGCCGTTGCCCCGGCTGCAACACCTCATCCACCTGTGCGTAGTGACGATGCACACGCCGAAACATCCACAATAGAAGGGGGACGGCCAGCACCACCACCCATGCGCCCTCCAAAAACTTGGTGCCGATGAAGAGCAGCGTGGCCACGCCGGTGGCCAGGGCGCCCAGGCCGTTCAGACTGATGCGGAGCTTCCAGTTGGGAGGGCGGCGATGCCACCAGTGCACCACCATACCCGTCTGCGACAGCGTAAAGCCGGTGAACACGCCGATGGCGAACAGCGGGATCAATGCCTGCGTGTTCCCGTCCGACGCGATGAGTAGAACGGCGGCGGCGCCGGAAAGGACCCAGATGCCGGGCGAGAAGACGAGACGATCCCCCCGCATCGCAAACACCAGCGGCAGGTATTGGTCCCGCGCCAAAATGCTGGCCAAGAGCGGCAAGCCGCCGAACGACGTGTTGGCCGCCAGGCCGAGAACGGCGGTGATCGCCAGTGAAACCACATAGTACGCCCAGCTGCGGCCGACGGCGGCCATCATCACCCGGCTCAGCATCGTCTGCTGGCCCCCCGGCAGCACGCCGAAGCGAATCGTCAAAATCGCGAGTCCCACCAGCATCAAACCCAGAATTCCGCCCAAGAGCCACTCGGTTCGCTTCGCCCGCACCATTCGCGGTTCGCGAAACAGAGGAACCCCGTTGGCGATGGCCTCCACGCCGGTCAACGCCGTGCAGCCGGCAGCAAACGCCGTCAGCAGAAAGAACAGGGGCACCGGGTGCGCCGGGGGCAGGGCGGGATGGGTGACAGGCAGGGCAGGGTGGACAAATCCCCAGACCAGCAGAGCCAGCAGGCCGACGATGAACACCATCGTGGGCAGCAGAAAAGCGCGGGCACTGTCGCCCACCCCTCTGAGATTCATCAGGGTGATGGCCGCGAGGATGAGGAGACAAAGTGGAAGCGTGCCGCGCAACAGAACCGGAAAAGCCGAAGAAAGCGCCTCCACGCCCGCCGAAATGGAGATGGCGACGGTGAGAATGTAGTCCACCACCAACGCAGCGGCCGCCACCTGGCTCACCGAGATGCCCAGGTTCTCCCGCGCGACGGCGTAGGCGCCACCGCCGTTCGGGTACGCCTCAATCACTTGGCTGTACGACAGCACCAGAATGGCCAGCAGCCCGACGATAGCCAGGGAGATGGGAAGCAAGTAGTGCAGCGCCGCGGCTCCGGCCGTCACCAGCACCAACGCGATGGCCTCGGGTCCATATGCCACGGACGAGAGCGCGTCCAGGGAAAGTGCCGCCAGCCCCTCGGTGCTGCCAATCTCCTCGTGGGTCGCGTCGCGGCTCCGGAGCGGACGTCCGATCAGGAACTGCCATAGACTCATGGATCGATTGTATCTCGTACCGGGAGAAATTGGCTCAGGCGCCGTTTTCGTGACGGTCCAGCGGGAGTCCCACGGCTGCGACGTACCGGCTCCGCCCTTCGATAGGTCGGCGGGTCGGCTGGCGCCAGGCTCTATACGCAGACTGATCCGGGTGTCGAGACCCGTACCGTTAGGCCGTGCGTGGAGAATGCGCGCGCGCAAGACGTCAAAGTTCGCTCGGCCATCCATCAAGCGTTTGAACCGTTTAATCTTGTGGTTGAACCCTTCCGTCCGCCCTTGGCCCCACGTGCCAGCAGTCCTCGGCTACGTCGCAACACCTCAGGTGGACGTCACGCCAGTGCCCCTCCCCGTAAATCAGGTATGGTCTTGCACAACTCCGTGACCTGAGTCTGGCTGTCAGATCAGATGAGCTGGCGCAACGTCGCGGTGTGCGTGACCATCTTTCGAAGGGCAGCGTTCAGATGGGCATCGCGACCGGAATAGCGCGCGATGCTCATCCTCTGCGCCACCTGCAAAGCCTTATCGAGCGGATGCAGTACACTCGCTACGGGATGGAGTTCATCCAAGCATTCCACGAGACTGCCGCCACTTCGTAATGGGTGACGCCGCTTCCATCCGTGATGGTGACGTAATCGACCACCAAGGGTGGCAGCCATCGCTGGTTAAAGGTCACCGTACATTGCCGTAGGCGAGGGCTACATACCGTGGACCAGCGTACGCG
>JBMFXK010000135.1:0-7479 GCA_049964315.1 Clostridia bacterium
GGATGCACGGGTCGACGAGGGCGTCCTCGCCGCCATTGCCAACCGCGCGGCCGGGGATGCCCGGCTCGCGCTCAATCTGCTCGACTGGACGCTCCTGCTCACCCCGCCCGGCGGGCTGGCTGACGAGGAGCGGGTGGACCAGGTCTGGCGCGAAGCGCCTCATTACCATGATCGCGCAGGGGACCGCCATTATGATCGCATCTCGGCGTTCATCAAAAGTCTCCGGGGATCCGACCCCGATGCGGCCCTATTCTGGTTCGGAGTGATGCTGGCGGGCGGAGAAGATCCTGAGTTCGTGAGCCGCCGTTTGATGATCCATGCGGCGGAAGATGTGGGCATGGCCGATCCCCGTGCCCTTCTGGTGGCCACCGCGGCACATCAGGCGCTGCTGGCGGTGGGCCTGCCAGAAGCCCGGATCCCGCTGGCTGAAGCCGTGATCTACATCGCGACTGCGGCGAAGTCCAACAGTGTCGTGGGTGCGCTCGGACGCCTGGATGAAGCCGTCCGCGCCCATGCCGACGCCGAGGTCCCGCTCGAGTTGCAAAGCCCTCAGTACAAGGGTGGGGCGGTCTCTGGCTACCGATATCCGCATGATGCCCCCGGACACTTCCTGCCAGACCGGCATCTGCCGGACGAACTGGCGGGGCTGCGGCTTTACCAGCCCAGCGACCAGGGTGAGGAGCGGACGCTGCGAGACCGGGTGGAAGAATGGATGCGGGCGCGGGAGACCTTCCGACAGTCGCGCCAGGGCTGAGGCCCGGCTGCGGAGATGCCGCAGCGTCACGATGATTGACGTGCCGCTGTGCGATTGGTGCGGCACCAGCATGCGCTGGCAGGCATCGGGATGGTTCTGCCCGAACTGCGGCTTTCATCCCTGCTGAGGCGACCCTACCTGAGCCTCCAGCGGAGGCCGCGTCGTTGACCCGCCTTGGGCACGGTGCTACCATCAGGTTATCGTGTTGACAATTCGCACATCATTGGGGATCACATAGTTGGTTTGAGGATGGTGAGAATATGCTTCGCGTCTCCAGTCGCGGTCGATACGGCGTCAAGGCCGTGTTCGAGCTGGCCCTGCGGTACGGCGACGGCCCCATCTCATTGTCCTTGATAGCGCGGGAGCAGGGACTGACCGAGCCGTACCTGGAGCAGCTGATGCCGTCCTTGAAGCGCGCAGGACTTGTGGAATCCGTCCGCGGCAGCCAGGGCGGCTACCGGCTGAGCCGGCACCCTTCGCGAATCAGTGTGGGGGACGTGGTACGGGCGCTCGAGGGTCCGATCATGCTGACCACCTGCACCAGCGAGGACCCGCACGAGTGTCCCGAGCTGTCGCGGTGCATTGGACCGGACGTGTGGTCGCGGGTCCAACAGGCTCTCGTGGCAACCATGGACAGCATGACCTTTGACGGCCTTTTGGCCCAGAAAGAACCGGCGTTGTCGGAGGCGCTCGTGTGGCAGGCGTCAGGAGGGAGTACATGAGTCGAGGCACGGTCGCGGTGGGATTGAGCGGCGGCGTCGACTCTTCGGCGGCCGCCGCTCTACTGTTGGAGGCGGGATACGACTGCATCGGGGTGACCATGCGCCACCTGCCCGCTGAGGCGGCCAACAGCTGTTGCTCGCTGGAGGCCGTGGTAGATGCCCGCCGGGTGGCCAAGAAGCTTAAGATTCCCCACTACCTGGTGGACGTGGAGGAAGCATTTCGCGACCGGGTGATCACACCGTTCGAAGAGGGCTACCTCTCTGGGGTCACGCCCAATCCCTGCGCGATGTGCAATCGCTACATCAAGTTCGGCAAACTCTGGGACTGGGCGCGGGAGGCCGGCGCTGACTACATTGCCACCGGCCACTATGCGCGCGTACTGGAGGGGAGTGAGGGCCTCGAGCTGTGGCGGGGCCAGTCGCGAGACAAGGATCAGAGTTACATCCTCTATACCCTGACCCAGCAGGATCTGGAGCACATCCTGTTTCCGGTCGGCAGCCTCGACAAGGGGGCCGTGCGTGCCCTGGCCGAAGATCGCGGTCTGGTCACGGCCCATAAGCCAGACAGCCAGGAACTCTGCTTTGTGGCCAGCAACGACTACCGGAGCTATCTGCGCGAGCACCGTCCGGAGGCAGTCAACGAGGGCCGCATCGTGGATACAGGTGGACGGGAAGTGGGCCGCCATCAGGGGATTGCCTTCTACACCGTGGGTCAGCGGCGCGGCCTGGGGATGTCCTCACCGATTCCACTTTACGTCCTCGGCGTCAACCCGGATGCGAACGAAGTGGTGGTGGGCCCGCGGGAAGATGGTCTGGTCTCGACCCTGCACGTGACCGGGGTAGCCGGACCCGGTGTGCCGGTGGGACCGGTGCGCGGCACCCTGCAGGTGCGGGCCCACGGGCACGCCCGGCCGGCGTCATGGACTCCCACAGCCGAGGAGGCGGCCGACGTCGAGTTCGCGGCGCCGGAGTGGGGCGTGACTCCCGGCCAGGTGGCCGTCCTGTATGCCGGTGATCGGCTGCTCGCCGGAGGGCGCATCACGCAGGGCATCGGCCGCCCATGACACGGTGGTACCTGACCCATCTGCCCGTGCGGGTGGGTGGCGAGCGTCGCCCGCGCTGGGATGTCGATCACGTCTACTTCGATTGGCAGCGCGGCCTGCTGGACGTCATGGTGCTTCACGGGGGCTGGTCTTGGCCGCTGTTGCCCTTCGGGCCGGGGGTGGAGATTCGGGACCGGGAAGTCTGGATTGCCGACCCGAGCCTGGTGGTGCGTTCCGCCAAAGACAAGCTCAGGAGAGCGCGCGGAGAAGACTGGGATGGCCGGCCCTGCACGGACGCACGCGGACACACCCTTGGCCGGGTGCGGGACGTCGAATTCCAGGAGGACAGCGGCGAGGTGTGCGCGGTATGGATCTCGCGCGGCGTCCTGGCCGATGTCTGGCATGGCATGTGGCTCGCCGATTTCCATCATCTCCAGCGGGTGGATGACCGCATAGCCCTGGTCTCAGGCGGGAACGCTCCCGAATGATGGGGGGCGAGCCATGGACATGCGTTGCCCCGGCTGCCAAAGCCGGAATGTGGGCAAGGTGGGGACGGGTCAGTATTACTGCTGGGATTGCTACATCGAGTTTTCCGTGAGCGCCCGCGGCGTCCGCTTGTACGAGGTGTCGCCCGATGGCGATCTGGCACGCATGGGCGGAGGCAGCGGCCGATGAGGACATACCTGCGAGGCATCATGGCCGGCCTGGTGCTGGGCGCCATGGCGGCCACGGTCGTGTATGGCCGGCGGCCGCGCAATCCGTGGCGGCGGATGCTGGGACAGGCGCGCCACACGCTGCGGGCTTCGTCGCGCACCATGAAGGCTACTCCGGTCCGCCTGGTCAAACTCGCGCGCCGCTATCGCTGAGCCCGGATGCCGGACCATCACCCCGGGGCTCCCCAGGGTGCCCGCATTGCCTATCTGGTGGTGTCACTCCTCGTCCTCGCGCTGCTCCTGGAGTGGGCGTGGGGCGTCCTCTTGCCCTTTGTTCTGGCGGCTCTCTTGACCTACCTGCTGGCTCCCGTGGTGGATCGCCTGGAGGGGATGGGCTGGCACCGGATCCTCAGCATTCTCATCGCCTACGCCGTCGTCGGGGCCGTGATGGCGGGGGCTGTCCTGTATATCCTGCCCCAGGCCGTGCAGCAGACTATCCAGCTGGCCAGAGTGCTGCCGCAGTTCGCCGCCACGGGTGAGGAGACCTGGAACAGACTGTTGCAGGCATTTCACGAGGCGCCGATGCCGGCTGCCATGCGCGCCGCCATCAGCGGGTCGGTCAAGAACGGAGAGCAGGCCCTCCTGCACCATGTGAAGAATGGTCTCAACCTCGTGCTGGGACTGCTGCCGGGACTCATCGCCGTCGTGGCGTCCCCCATTCTGGGGTTCTATCTCCTGAAGGATCTGACCCGGATCAAGGCACGATTCTGGCATCTCCTCCCCTACGCCTGGCACGGGCCGGCGTTCAAGCTGGGCCGTGACCTGGACAGGGTGCTGTCCGGGTACGTCCGGGGTCAGCTGCTGGTGGCGCTGGTGGTCGGCATCATGGCGGGGATCTGGAGTGCCCTGGTGGGCGTGCCGTTCTCCCTGCTGATTGGCGTGCTGGTCGGGATCACGGACGTGGTACCGTACGTGGGACCGGTCGTGGGAGCCCTGCCGGCCGTGCTCCTCGCGCTCTCGCACAACGTGTGGACGGCCGTGTGGGTGATGGCCGGCTTCGCTCTTATCCACGAGATCGAGGGGACGGTGCTGGCGCCGAAAATCATCGGCGATGCGGTAGACCTGCATCCCCTGCTGGTGGTGCTCGTCATCCTGGTGGGAGGGGAACTCTCGGGCATCCCCGGCATGCTGGTGGCGGTGCCGGTGGGGGCTGTCCTGAACGTATTGGCCCGCCATCTCTACCGCATGCTCGCGCAGGCCCGCTCACCCGAACTGCCAGCAGCCGGCCAATCCGCCGGCTCTTGAATGGATCCTCCCCGACCGAGATAATCAACCCGTGTAATGGATGGCTTGGCCGCGTAGCGGGCGTGATCTGTCCGCGCCGGGAAAGGGAGGGAGCCGTCGTGGCGGGGGATGACGAGAATCTCACTGAGGCGCAGATTGCGGTTCATTGGGGCGAAGAAGGGTACCTTGAACCATCGGAGTCTTTCAAGGCACAGGCCAACCTGACCGATCCCACCATCCGCGATCGCTACAGCCTGGAGAAGTTCCCCGATTACTTTGAAGACTTTGCCGCCCTGTTGGACTGGGACCGGCGCTGGGACCAGGTGGTGGAGCTGTCTCATCCCCCGTTCTACACGTGGTTTCCCGGCGGGCGTCTGAACGCTTCGTACAACTGCGTCGATCGCCATCTGGCCCAGCACCGCAATAAGACCGCCATTCATTTCGTCCCCGAGCCGGAAGACCAGCCCATCGAGCACATGACCTATCAGGAACTGTACGTCCGTGTCAACGAGCTGGCCGCCTACCTGCAGGACCTGGGGCTGACGGCCGGCGACCGCATCACCATCCACATGCCGATGGTCAAGGAACTTCCCGTCGCCATGCTGGCGGCCGCCCGGCTGGGCATCATCCATTCCGTCGTGTTTGCCGGCTTCAGCGGCAAGGCCTGCGGTGATCGCATTGCGGACTCGAAGAGCCGCCTGCTCCTGACCATGGACACCTACTGGCGAAGCGCGAATCTGCTGGATCACAAGGAGAAGGCGGACGTCGCCGTGGAGGAGGCCGCCCACCAGGGGGTCAGCGTGGAGAAGGTGCTGGTGTTTGAGCGCTATCCCGGCCAGTACCGGAGCCCTACTCCCCTGCAGGAGGGTAGGGATATTCTGATGACCAGCGCCTTGCGCGGCTACCGGGGCCGGCGGGTGGACCCCGTCCCGATGCCGTCCGAGGCCCCGCTCTTCCTCATGTACACAAGTGGATCCACCGGCCGCCCCAAGGGGGCGCAGCACGGGACCGGCGGATACCTGTCGTACGTCACCTGGACGGCCAAGATGGTGCAGGACATCCATCCCGAGGACGTCTACTTCTGTATGGCCGACATCGGCTGGATCACCGGCCACTCGTACATCGTGTACGGACCGCTGGCGCTGGGTGCCTCGACCGTCGTGTACGAGGGGACCCCGGTGTACCCTGATGCGGGCCGACCCTGGCGCATTGCCGAAGAACTGGGCGTGAACATCTTTCACACCTCGCCCACGGCCATCCGGAGTCTGAGAAAGGCCGGCGGCGGGGAGCCGCACCGCTACGCCTATCATTTCAAGCACATGACCACCGTGGGCGAACCCATCGAACCCGATGTCTGGAAGTGGTATTACGACACCATCGGCAAAGGTGAGGCCGTCATTGTCGACACCTGGTGGCAGACAGAAACCGGGGGGTTCCTGTGCACCACACTGCCCGCCATCGACCCCATGAAGCCCGGCAGCGCCGGTCCCGCGCTCCCGGGCGTGCACGCCGCCATCCTGGATGAAGACGGCAATGCCGTCCCGGCTGGGGCGGGACGCGCCGGCAACATCGTGCTGCTGCACCCGTGGCCCGGCATTTTCCAGACAATCTGGGGAGACCCGGAGCGGTTTGTCAGCACGTACTTTGCCAAGTACTGCCGGGACCCGAACAGCACCCACTGGCGCGACTGGCCGTACTTCGCGGGAGACGGCGCCACGCAGGGCAGCGACGGCTACTTCCGGATTCTCGGGCGCATTGACGACGTCATCAACGTGGCCGGCCACCGGCTGGGAACAAAGGAGCTGGAGTCGGCCGCCCTCACCGTGGCGGAGGTGGCCGAGGCGGCGGTGGTGGCGGCCCGGGACCCGGTCAAGGGCATCATGCCGGACCTGTACGTGTCCCTCCAGCCAGGGGCTCAGCCCTCGGAAGAACTCCGTCGCCGGATCTCGAGCGCGATTGCTACCGAGATTAGTCCGATCGCGCGGCCGCGCAGTGTGTGGATCGTGCCGGACCTGCCCAAGACCCGCTCCGGGAAGATCATGCGCCGGATCCTGGCGGCCATCTCGAATGACAGCGCCGAGGTGGGTGACGTGACCACTCTGGCCAATCCGGAGGTGGTGGAGGTCATCCGGGATATCCACGCGCGGGGCTGAGATCCGTCAACCAGGATCGCCTCGTGGTATCCTGGAGGGAATGTTCGGGGAGGAACTTCGCGCTTGGAGGCACGCATGACGGCGGACGAGATACGCTCGCGGTTTCTTCAATTCTTCGCCCGCCGTGGACACACCGTGGTGCCCAGCTCGTCGCTGGTGCCGGCGGACGACCCGACCCTGCTGTTCACCAACGCGGGGATGAACCAGTTCAAGGACGTGATTTTGGGCCGCGAACAGCGGAGCTACCGTCGCGCGGTCAGCGTACAGAAGTGTGTGCGCGCCGGCGGCAAGCACAACGACCTCGAGACGGTGGGGCGCACCGCGCGCCACGGCACGTTTTTCGAGATGCTCGGAAACTGGTCGTTTGGCGACTACTTCAAGCGCGAGGCCATCGGGCTGGCCTGGGAATTCGTGACCGTAGAGCTCGGATTTCCGCGAGACCGGCTGTGGGTGACCGTCTTCCGCGATGACGATGAGGCGCACCAGCTTTGGCAGGATGTGGCGGGGATGCCGCCCGAGCGCATCGTGCGTCTGGACGAGAAGGATAACTTCTGGGAGATGGCCGATACCGGTCCCTGCGGCCCTGACACGGAGTTGTTCCTGGACCGGGGGGCGGAGTACAGCTGCGGCCCGGATTGCGGCATCGGCCGGTGCGAATGCGACCGCTTTCAGGAGTTCTGGAATTTGGTGTTCATCCAGTATGACCGCGGCGCAGACGGCAGCTTGGCCCCGCTCGATGCGCCCACGGTCGACACCGGCATGGGCCTCGAGCGCGTGACCGCGATTCTGAACGACAAACCGTCCATCTTCGAGACCGATCTCATCATGCCTATCATCCGTCGCGTGGAGGCCACGGTTGGCGGGCAGTAT
>JBMFXK010000136.1:0-7462 GCA_049964315.1 Clostridia bacterium
GCGGGAGTGGCGCCGTGATGCCCTGCTGGTGGTGTTCTGCCAGCACGGCCACGGGGCCAGCGAGTATGCCCAGGAGGTGCTGAGGGAGCAGGGGAACCGCCGCGTTGTCCGGCTGGCCGGCGGGGTGGATGCCTGGATGGCGTCCGAGGCTCTCTAGCCGTGCATCTCTCGGCGGGCGGGGTCGTCTCCGTCGCGCTGTTTGTCGGGCTCTACATGGTCTTGGTGACGGAGTGGGTGCACCGGGCCGTGGCGGCGCTGCTGGCGGCCGTGGCGGCGGTGGCGCTCGGGCTCATCTCTCCGGCCGGGGCAGCCGGAGCCCTCGATCTCAACACCCTCATCCTGCTGCTGGCACTCATGGTCCTGGTCGCGGTCCTGGAGCAGGAGGGCCTGTTCGTGTTTCTGGCCGAGGGTGCGGAGCGCTGGGGCGGAGGGAATCCCCGACGGGTTCTGCTCATCTTCCTGGTGCTGGTGGCGTTGGTGTCGGCGTTCCTTCCCAACGTCACCGTCATCTTGATTCTCGGCCCCGCCCTCATCACGCTGGCGGAAGGCTTCGGGCTGAATCCTCTGCCCATCCTCATCCTGGGCGTGGTGGCCTCCAACCTCGGCGGGATGGCCACCCTGGTCGGTGACCCGCCCAATATCCTGATCGGGACGGCAGCCTCGCTCGACTTTGTTGACTTCCTCCGCTATCTGGCGCCGCTGGCCTTGGTGCTGGTGGCTCTCACTATCCTGCGCGTCACCCGCCGGGAGACGGCACGCATAGAAGCCGGTCCCGACCGGGAGCCGGTCTTCGGTCACGCGCGCTCGCATCACTTCTGGCCGCTCCTCGCGATCGCGGCGCTCACCGCGGCTTCCTTTGCACTGCAGCCGTCCCTCGGCATGCCGATCGGACTGCTGGCCTTGCTCGGAGCCCTGCTGGCGGTGCTGGTGGTGGGGTCCGATTTCGATACGCTGATGACCAAGGTGGACTGGTCCACCCTTGCCTTTTTTGCCGGTCTGTTCGTGGTCGTGGGGGCGCTGGTTCACCAGGGGGTGGTGGCGTCCCTCTCATCGTGGATCCTGGCCTGGAACCTGGGCCCGTGGCTGGGTATCGTGGTGCTGCTGGGCACGGCTGTGCTGTCGGCCCTCCTCGACAACCTGCCCATCGTCGCCGCCATGATCCCGCTGGTGGATCGGCTCACCGCGGCGCATCCCGCCTACTTCCCTGGACTCTGGGTGGCGCTGGCCATTGGCGCGGCGGTGGGCGGGAACGCTACGCTCTACGGAGCGGCTGCCAACGTGGTGGCGGGGAGCCTCGCCAAGGCGCGCGGCTACCGGTTAAGCTTTAGAGACTGGATGAGAACAGCGGGTCCGCTCACAATGGGTCTTCTGGTGGTGGCCGTGGTCTGGATGTGGCTTGGGGGTTTCATACGGTGAGACGGGTCCAAGGGACGGAGGGAATCCGCGCGGCGGCGGCGGTGCTGAGGGCGGGCGGGCTGGCGGCCTTTCCCACGGAGACCGTCTACGGCCTGGGCGCCGACGCCCGCCGCGAGGTCGCGGTGGCGCGCATCTTTGCGGCTAAGGGCCGTCCGGCCGACAATCCGCTCATCGTTCACGTCCCGGACCTGGACCGGGCGCGGACCTTGGCGGCCACATGGCCGGCGATGGCAGAAGGGCTGGCCCGCCGCTTCTGGCCCGGGCCGCTCACCCTGGTGGTTCCGGCCAGCGGCGACATCGCGCGCAGTGCCCGGGCGGGACTTGACACCGTGGGCATTCGCTGCCCCGACCATGCGCTGGCCCTTTCGCTGCTGGAGGCGGCCGACCTGCCCGTGGCGGCACCGTCGGCGAACCGTTCGGGACGACCGAGCCCCACCACTGCGGACGCGGTGCTGGACGACCTGGCGGACGTCGAGGGGCTGGTGCTGGACGGCGGCCCGACCGGCATCGGGGTGGAATCCACCGTTCTGGACGTATCGGGCCCGGCCGCGGTCCTGCTGAGACCGGGTGGTCTGGGGCGGGAGGCCATCGAGGAGGAGGTGGGACCCGTCCTGCTGCCGGAGGAGACCGGGGTACCGCGGGCACCGGGCATGAAGTATCGCCATTACGCGCCGGCCCTGCCCGTGACCCTGCTGCGTTTGCCGGAAGCGGAGGCGGTGCGCGAAATCCGGCGCTCTTTTGACCCGCGCACGACCGGGGTGCTGGCGCCGACCGGCGTGCGGACGGCCCTGGACGAATTTCGCGGCGTCGATCTGGGAGAGGATGCCGAGAGCGCCGCCGCCCGGCTTTTCTCGGGGCTCCGCCGGCTGGAGCGCGAGCCTGGTCTGTCCCGCATTGTGGCGGTATGGCGTGACACGCGGGGACGGGGGCTGGCTGTCATGAACCGGCTGGAGAAAGCGGCGGGGGAGGGGGAGCATGGCTGATGAGGGCACCACCCTCTTCGTGTGCACCGGCAATACCTGTCGGAGCCCGCTCGCGGCGGTCCTCTGGGAGGCCCTGCACCCCGGAGCCCGCGTCGCCTCGGCGGGTGTGGGCGCCTGGTCGGGAGCGCCTGCGGCCCGGGCGGCTCAGCAGGTGGCACGGGAGTACGGGGCGGATCTGTCTCGCCACCGTTCACGCCACGTACGCGAGGTGGGGGAGGCGGTCTCACGCGTTTATGTCATGACCCAGGCGCAGGCGGCCGAAGTGGCCCGAATGCGGCCGGAGTGGGAGACCCGCGTCGAGCTGCTCACGGAAGCGGCCGGCGAGGCCGGCGACATTCCCGACCCGCTGGGAGCCAGCATTGAAGTGTACCGGGGACTGGCGGAAAGACTGGTCGCGCTGATGCGGAAGATAGATGCGAGCGAGCACGGACAACAACCATGAGGCCGGCGGACTCGTACACGGCATTCGAAAGATAAGAGAGGGGCAGCCGATGCGCATCGCAATCGGAGCGGACCACGCGGGCTTTCCGTTGAAGGAGCCCACCGTTCGCTGGCTGATGGATCAGGGGTACGACGTCCACGACGTCGGCACGTTTGAGGAAGGGGTATCGGTCGACTACCCCGATTTTGCCGGCAAGGTGGCCGCGACAGTGGCCTCCGGCGAGGCTGACTTTGGCGTCCTGTTCTGCGGCACCGGCCTCGGGATGGCGATTGCGGCCAACAAGGTGCGGGGCGTAAGGGCCGTCACCTGCCATGATGTGCTGTCGTCGCGGCTGGCGCGTCAGCACAACGATGCCAACGTCCTGACCATGGGCGGACGGATCGCGGCCCCGGAGCTGGCGCAGGAAGTACTGGCCACCTTTCTGGAGACCCGCTTCGACGGGGGCCGGCATCAGCATCGGGTGGAGGAGATTGCGGAGCTGGAGCGGAGCTGACCTTCGTCCCGCACCGCTGGAGCCTGGAGGTGGGATGTCGGGTGTTGAAGGTGTTGGAGCATCCTTTGCTGGCTGTCCATATCTCTCGCCTCAGGGCAAGAGAAACCGAGCCGGATGCGTTTCGCCGTCATCTCACCGCCGTCTCCCGCCTTCTGGCCTACCCGGCCCTAGCTGACCTTCCCCTGACGCCCTATCGGCTCGACACGCCCCTTGCCGAGGCCAGCGGCCACCGCCTGTCCCGCGTGCCGGTGCTGGTGCCGGTGTTAAGGGCCGGGCTCGGAATGGTGGAGGGCTTCCTTGATCTGGTGCCCGACGCAATCGTGTCGCATCTCGGGCTTTACCGCGATCATGTGACCAAGCAGCCCGTCCGGTATTACACCAACTTTCCGGCCGGCCTCCAAGATCGCCCGGTGCTGCTGCTGGACCCGATGCTGGCCACCGGCGGTTCCGCCGTGGACGCGCTGACTGTGCTGAAGGAAGAGGGTGTGCGGGATCTGCGCCTGATCATCGTGATCGCCGCGCCCGAAGGCATCCAGCACGTCATGTTGCGGCATCCTGATGTCGATATCTATGCGGCGGCGGTAGACGAGCGTCTGAACGATCAGGCATACATCGTCCCGGGGTTGGGGGATGCCGGCGACAGGCAGTTTGGCACGCTCCCGTAATCGTCACGCGACAACCTCGACGACTTTGTGCAATTTTTCACTTGCAGACTTGTTGGGCTCGGGGTCGTTCGTTATAATTCAGGCGGTGTTCCGGGATGAACCGCCGGAACCGACACGGCCCGACGCGTGTTGTCATCGCCCACCGCCGTCCTTGGAGCGCAGGACCCCGATGGGGTTTTTTGTGTAAACACGGAGGCGGAACATGGGCCAAGACCGGAAAAACCGGAACCTGGTCCGGGGCGTGGCGGCCGGCGGCGAGATGGTGTTCTGGTTCCTACTTGGATTCTTCCTGGGCCGCTGGCTGGACGGGGTCTTTCACACCACTCCCTGGCTTACCGTATCCGGCATCCTGCTCGGCTGCGCGGGGGGGTTCTGGGCCATGTACCGGATGCTCGTCGGTCAGAGCAAGGACTAGGACATGCGGTATGACAGAGCGTCGGCCCTCGTTCATCGGGGATTCTGGCTGTTGGCGGGGCTTGGCGTGGCGGCATATCTCGTCCCGGCGGCGAAGACTGTCGCATTGTCGTTTTTGATCGGGCTCTTGATGGGCCTCTTGAACGTGCGGATGCTGACATCATCGCTGAGACGCGGTGTGAGGATGCGGACGGGAGCGGCTTCCTCGGCGCTCTCCATGGCCGGCATCCTGCGGCTGGTGCTGGTGGTTGGTGTCATGGCCTGGCTCTTCACCACGCGGCCTGTCGTCAAGCCGTGGCCGCTCATCGGAGGATTCTTTGTGCCGGAGGTCATCTTCGTGGCCGCATTGCTGCTGTTGAAGGTACCCTTTGACCCGGCGCCCGGACACGAGGGGGATGTAGCGCGTGACTTTTAGCCTCACCGGGTTTGACTGGCATCTGGCCATCTATGTATGGGTCAGCGTCGTGCTGACCGCGGTCGTTGTCTGGGCGCTCACCCGAAAGGCGACGGCGGGTGTTCCCGGGGTGGCACAGAGTATGATGGAGTTTGTCTTCGAGTTCATCGGGGGGCTCGCTCGAAGCTCGCTGGACCTCGACCGCGACCCGGCCTTCCTGGAGCTCCTGGTGATGATCTTCCTGTTCCTCTTGGTGGCGAACTTCCAGGGCATGGTCCCGTACCTGCATTCCCCCACCGCCAATCTGAACGTCACCGCGTCTCTCGCGGTCGCGGTCTTCGTCCTGATGTGGTACTACGGATTTCGCGCCCACGGGATTGGCTACTTCCGCCACTGGATTCATCCGGAAGGCCCGATCGGGCTGGGCATGCTGCCCATCAACGTCATCGAAGACTTCTCAAAGCCGCTCACGCTGGCCTTCCGACTCTTCGGAAACATCCTGGTGGGCGAGATCTTCATGGAGATCATCGCGCATTTCGGGCTCTATTACTTTGCGGGCGGGTTCATCGCCGGCTTTGTCTGGTGGGGTTTTACCGCTTTCGTGAATGTGGTCCAGGCGTTCATCTTCATGATCCTGACCCTCTCGTACGTGGCTCAGTCGCAATCGCACTAACGGAGGTGCCGTAATGGCAGCGTTGGATATCTCGTCAGCTCGCGCAATTGGCGACGCGATCGGTTTCGGCGTGGCGGTGGCAGGCGGCGCAGTAGGTGACGGCCTCGTGTTCAGCCGCCTGGTGGAAGGAGTGGCGCGCCAACCTGAAGCGCAGGGCCGGTTGATGTCACTCGCCTTCATCGGGGTCGGTATCGTGGAGGCCCTGCCGATCATCAGCCTGGTGTTGTTCCTCATCCACCTCATCTAGCGGGCGGAAGGAGCGAATCTATGCAGATCAACCTGGGTCCGCTCGACATGCTGGACGCGCTGATCGCGGTCCTGTTGCTGTTCTTCTTCCTCCGGCGGTTTGCGTTTCCTCCGCTGCTGAAGGCCATCCATGACCGGCAGGCCCGCATCGAGAGCGACATCAAGGCGGCCGAAGACATCCGCGTAGAGGCGGAGGCTCTGAAACGGGACCTCGACCAGCAGCTCAAGGATGTGCGTCAGCGGGCGGAAGCCGCGATGACGCGGGCACTTCGCGATGCCGAAGAGGAGTCGCAGCAGATTCTCGATCGCGCCCGGCAGGAGTCGCGCCGTCTCATCGAGGAGGCCCAGACCGAGATCCAGGCCGAACGGGATCGGGCGTTGTCGACGGTCAAGGCCCAGGCGGTGGAACTGGCGGTGTCAGTGGCGACCAAGGTCCTGGGCGAGGGGCTCACCGATGCCCAGAATGAGAAGCTGCTGGAACAGTTTCAGGCCGAGGCCGGACAGTCATGAAGAATGAAGCGGCGGCCCGGCGATACGCGCGGGCGCTTATGGAGAGCGTGCCCGAAGCCGACCAGAGTGCGGTCGGCGAGGTTCTCATGACCGCGGCGCGCGTGCTGACGGGCGGTCCCGCCTGGCAGATTTTGAAGAACCCCATTATCGGTGTCGAGCAAAAGCGGGAGGTCGTGGGCCAGATCATAGACCCTGACCACCCGGTCTATCGGCTGCTGGCCGTCACGCTCGAGCACCGGCGCGAGGCCCTTATTTCAGATATAGCGGCCCAGTACCAGGATGAGATCATGCGGCGTCAGGGGCGGGTCCGCGCGGTTGTTCGCACCGCGCAGGCACTCTCAGAGCCGTGGGCGGCCCGCTTGCAGGAGACCTTGTCCCAGAGCATCGGGCGCGAGCTGGTGCCCACCTTTGAGGTCGATCCGGGCCTCATCGGCGGCGTGGAGGTGCGTCTGCCCGACCGGGTGCTGGATGGAACGATTCGCGGGCGTCTGGCCCGGCTTCAGGCACAGCTGAAACGTGAGGTGGAGACTGGTGAAGCTTAGACCCGAAGAAATTACGGACATTCTGAAGCGCCAGATCGAGCACTTCGATGAACACCTCGCCTTGGAAGAGGTGGGGACGGTGCTGACGGTCGGAGACGGGATCGCCATGGTCTACGGCCTGGAACGTGCCATGGCGGGCGAAATGCTCACCTTTGAAAATGGCATCGTGGGCATGGTGCTCTCCCTCACCGAGGACAGCGTCGGCGTGGTGTTGATGGGCGAGGAGACGGGGATTAGCGAAGGCGACCGGGTGCGGCGCACCGGGCGCGTCGTCGACGTCCCGGTGGGCGACGCCCTGATTGGCCGGGTCGTGAACGCCATCGGCGAGCCCATCGACGGCAAGGGGCCTATCGCAGCCGCCGAGCGCTGGCCCGTGGAGCGCCCGGCGCCTGGCATCATCGTGCGGCAGCCGGTGGACACGCCGCTGCAGACGGGCCTCAAGGCCGTGGACTCGATGATTCCCATTGGACGCGGTCAGCGTGAGCTCATCATCGGCGACCGCTCCACCGGCAAGACGGCGCTGGCCATCGACACCATCCTGAATCAGAAGGGTCAGGGCGTCACCTGCGTCTACGTGGCCATCGGTCAGAAGCAGTCGACCGTGGCCCGCATCGTGCGCACCCTCGAGGAGGCCGGCGCGATGGAGTACACCATCGTCGTGTCGGCGGCAGCCTCGGAGCCGGC